>DASUTC010000067.1 GCA_036374795.1 Herpetosiphonaceae bacterium | reverse complement strand
ATCCGCCGAGCTGGCGATGATGGTCGAAACCAACGCGCAGCTCTACGAGCAAGCCCGTGATGATGCCGACATCAAGGCCGCGCTGCTTCAGGAGCTAAACCATCGGGTGCGTAATAATCTCGCGGCGATCAGCGGTTTTCTGGAGATGGAGCTGTCACGGGCCGAGCCGGGATCGTCGCAGGATGTCTTGCAGCGCGCGACCGCCCGCGTGCGCTCGATGGCGATCGTCCATGACGTGCTGGCCTCGCACGAGAATCAGCTCGCGCCGTTCCGCGATGTCGCCGAGCGCCTGGCGCGCACCATTCAGCCCTTCTACGACCCGCATATGCAGGCGACGACGACCGTCACCGGCGATGCGCTGCTGATCCCGCCGGAGCAGGTGTCGCCCCTGGCGATGGTGCTCAACGAGCTGCTGACCAACAGCTTCCGCCATGCATTCTTGCCGGGCCACACCGGCTCTGTTGACGTCGTGCTCACCGAAAAAGCGCGCTCCTACCAGATGATCGTGCGCGATACCGGCATCGGCCTGCGCAACGATCAGGAAACCGCCGGGCGGCGCAGCGGGCAGCAGGTGGTTCGGCGGATCGTCGGCTCGTATCTCAAGGGCACGTGTACCTGGATCAGCGACAACGGAACGACCGTGATCGTCGAGTTTGCCAAGCCGAAGGAGAGCCAGTAGCGACGAAACAAGGAGCAGCAGAACAAAGAACAAAGAACAAAGAAACGGTGAAGATCACCGATCTTTGTTCTTTGTTTGTGTTTAACAGTTGCGCTGCTTCTAGGCTTGAAATGGTTCAAAAAACGCTTGATCGATGTCAAAGGTTTTTCGAGGCTTAAGCCCAAGCTCCAAGTTCTCGAACATATCGAGCAACTTCTCACCGTTGACTAACTCGATAGGCGGCACGCCATCACGGAGTGCTTCTTTCTGAGCATCAGCGGTAAAGGTTCCTGTGGTCAGGATAATGCCTTTATCGGCTCGTCCCATCATTGCGCCCCGAAAATCGCGTACTTGTGATGCTGTTACTGCACCAGTGTACCGCTTACATTGAAATAGCACCTTAAAACTTACGAATGGGTTGAGCTGTAAGACCCCTTGACCGTCAAGCCCTCCATCGCCGGAACGTCCAGTAACCACCACCTGCTCAAATCCGGCCTCACGAAGTAGCCGTTGGCATAAGCGCTCAAAGCCTGCGGGTGGAAGTGCTTGAAGCAGTTCAAGAAGGCGCGTCCGATACGAGCTATCTGCGCTCGTCAATGTGGGGCTAGGTGCAATATTCTCATCCGCTTCTGCCATAGTGGTGGATGGTGTGTCGTTTGCCGAATTATTCCTGTCAGCGGCAAATTGGCTATGAAGTTCGCTAAAAATAGCAAGAGCATCCTCGTGGGTCATCTTGGTGACTGATTGCCCCTTCTCCGTCAAACTCCATACGCCACGAGTTGATGAGTCTAGGTAGCCAGCTTTAGCGAGATAGAACCGTGCCCAATGTACGCGATTCTCAAAGCGTGATGCGCCACTTTTATTGACGCTGGCACGTTCCTGCTCGGAGATTTTCAAGTGTTGCGCAATCACATCGCGCACCTCTGATGGTCGACCTGACCCGCCCAATTCTTTAAGAGCCTCAATGACGGGTGCAAAGTAACGAACAAATTGTGGCCCTCGTGCCGCCATAAGTACCTACCAGCTCCTGACCAATCTATACCAATGCACGATATGGCGTGCTAGGTTGCCATTATCAAGCACTGAGGAAGAACGACGCGTGCAAGAAGACACCGTCCAACTCGCAGGTTTGCCCTGTTCCGAGTTTCGAGTTCCCTCTCTTCTTGGTTCTCCGCTACGCTTCCTCTGGCCGCAGCGCGTCGATAATATTATCGCCCAGGCCGTACGCCATGTACGCGATCGGCAGCAGGAAGAACCAGTTGGTCGGATCGATCAGCGCGATAATGAAAAAGCCAAAGAGCAAGAGCCGAATCGGCAGCGGCGAGTCAAAGATCAGCTTCTCCAGGTTAGGAAATCGCAGCGTGCTGATCATCAGAAACGCGGCAAACAGCACGATCATCGCCATCAAGGCCGCGTTGAGCCTTGAGGGAAACATCGCCAGCCCCGTGATCGTCAGGCCCGCCGCAGGGATGGGCATTCCGGTGAAAAAACGGCCGCTGGTCGACGAGATATTGTAGCGCGCTAGACGGGCTGCGCCGCAGCACACAAACAGGCCGGCGATCGTCACCCACACGATCCACCAGCCCGGCAGCGAGTTATCGCGAAAGAAGCCCTCATAGACCAGCAGTGCAGGAGCGACGCCAAACGAGACGACATCCGCGAGCGAGTCCAGCTCCTTGCCGAAGGAAGAAGTGACCCGCAGCGCGCGCGCCACGCGCCCATCCAGCCCATCGCAGAGCGCAGCCAGGCAGATCGTGAGCGCCGCCCAATGGAATGATGTTTCTCCCTGTGTGCCTGCTTCCATGGCATGGATGACCAGCGTCACCGCGATAAAGCCGCAAAATAAATTCGCCGTCGTCAACAAGTTCGGAAACCAGCACCGTTTATCCATTCCAAACCCCCACTGGCGTAATGCCTGCCGTGACACGCATTCCCGCCACTACCAAGGGCCGTGCCGCCCCTGCGGGTAGCAGCACATCCGTCCGCGATCCAAACTTGATCATGCCGAAGCGCTCTCCGGCGCGCAGCTCATCGCCGGTCTGCGCATGGCACACAATCCGGCGTGCTACCAGACCCGCGATCTGGATCAGCAGCACGGGGCCGTGCGCCGTCTCAAGACCGATGTACTGGCGCTCGTTCACCTCATGTACGTCCTCGCCCCACGCCGCCGCGAACGAGCCCGGCACATGCTCAAGATAGCGCACCGTGCCGTCCGTCGCCGAGCGATTGACATGGACATCGAACAGCGAGAGAAAGGTTGCGATGCGCAGCGCGCGGCCCCGGATAAAGCGCGGCTCGTCCACCTCTTCGACGCGCAGCACGCGCCCATCTGCCGCGCTATACAAGAAGCTCGCGTCGCCGGGAAGCACACGTGGCGGATCGCGGAAGAAGTAGGCCGCGCCCAGCGTCAGCACCAGCGGCACCGCAGCCAGCCTCCGCGAAAACAGCGCGGTTGCTCCCGTCACCGCAGCGCCCATGCCTAAGATCGGCAAGCCTTCCGGCGCTAATCCGGGTAGGTTGAGAGCTAGGCGTTGTGATGGTCTATTCAATAATTGCATAAGGGTAAAAAAAGAATGAAGGCAAATAAGATTGCTGCATTATACGGAATGAGCTACGCATTGACAAATAGCCCACCGTATACTGTTGAGAGTACACGGCGGGCTATCGGCGATAGGGCCATATCAGAGCGGGAATGCGTGGAGGAGCGCCCCCACACCCCCGGCTCTTTGTTCTCGGTTCTTTGTTTGCTCCCTTGTTCCCTCGTTCTTTGGATCAGTTGCCCCCAGCCTCACGCCCCGCTAGGGAATATCCACGATCTTGATGAAGTTGGTCGCGCCGCGCGCTGGAAGCGGATGCCCGCCGGTCATCACCACGCGCTCCCCGCTCTGCACATACTGATATTCCAGCAACATCTTTTGCAGATACGCCGTCAGGTCGTCCAGTCGCTCGAAGGGCGGGCAGATGAGCGGCTTGACGCCCCAGTAGAGCGCCAGCCGCCGCGCGACATGCGGCTCCGGCGTCAGCGCAAAGATCGGCACCGGCGGGCGATCTTTGGAAACCATGCGCGCGGTGTAGCCCGACTGAGTAAAGGCGATAATCGCGCGAACGTCGAGCGTCCTGGCGATCGTCCGGGCGGCATGACTGATCGCCTGGGACGAGTCGGCGGGGCGATTCGTATGGTGGATTCGGTGCAGCAGATCGCTCTGCTCTTTGTAGCGCTCGCTCTGCTCGGTGGTGACGGCGATTCGGTGCATCATCTGGACCGCCTCGATCGCGAACTCGCCGACAGCCGTTTCGCCGCTGAGCATCACCGCATCGGTGCCGTCGAAGATCGCGTTGGCGACATCGCTGGCCTCGGCGCGCGTCGGACGGGGATGATGGATCATCGACTCGAGCATCTGCGTGGCCGTGATCACCATCACGTTGCGATCGGAGGCCGCCTGGATGATCGTCTTTTGCGCCAGCGGCACGCTCTCAGGCGGCATCTCCACGCCGAGATCGCCGCGCGCCACCATCACCACATCGGTGACATCAAGGATCGCGCCGAGGTCGTCCAGCGCCTGGGGCTTTTCGATCTTGGCGACAACCGGCGTTGTGGCTCCGTGGGCCGCGATCAGATCCTTGAGCTGAAGCACATCTGCCGCGCGCCGCACGAACGACATCGCCACAAAGTCTACGCCATGCGCCAGGCCAAACGCCAGGTCTTCACGATCTTTCTCGGTGATCGCCGACGTGCTGACCGCCGTGCCGGGCAGGTTAATCCCCTGGTGCTCGCGCAGCGAGCCGCCCTGCACCACCTGCGTCACCACATCGTTATCGCGCACCGCCGTGACCTGTAGCTCGATCAGGCCATCGGAGAGCAGAATCCGATCGCGCGGCTGCACATCGCGCGGCAAGTCCTGGTAGGTCGTAGAAACCCGGCGCGCGTCGCCTTCGGTCGGCTCGGTGGTGATCGTGAACGACGCGCCATCCTGCAACAGCACCGGCATGCGCCCCTTGAGCGCGCCGGTACGAATCTTCGGCCCCTGTAAATCTTGCAAAATAGCGACGGGCTTGCCCACTGCCTCAGACTGTGCCCGAACTCGCGCGATGCGCTCTGCGTGTTCTTCGTGGGTGCCGTGTGAGAAATTCAGCCGCATCACATCGACGCCTGCTTCGATCAATCGGCGAATATTCTCTTCGCTATCGCTCGCCGGACCGAGCGTTGCCACGATTTTTGTACGTCGCATGTGCCTTATCGCGAGGTGGCAAGTGCCGACGCCCTGCTATCCGCACACTTCGCCACCAAACTATGGATCAACGCTAATGTGATCCTTGATCTTGCTGAACAAAGCCGGGCCGATCCCCTTGACGTTCTGAACGTCTTCGATCCGCTTGAAGGGACCGTTGCTCGTGCGATACGCAACGATCGCCTCGGCGGTGGTCGGCCCGATACCTGCCAGGCCCGCCAGAGTCGTCGCGTCGGCTCGATTGATGCTGATCGCGGCAGATGAGGCCGGGCTGCGATCGGACTTCTCCGCTGCTGCGCTCGGCTGCGCATCATCGCCGACGCGCGGCACGCGAATCTGTTGACCGTCGCTCACGCGCGCCGCCAGATTGATCCGCTCACGATCCGCGTCGGGAGCCAGCCCGCCAGCCGCAGCGACAGCATCGGCGATCCGCGCCGGGTCATCCAGGTAGTATACGCCCGGCTGCTGAACAGCGCCGATAACGTCCACGCCGATCCGGGCTGCGGTTGTCTGCGGAGCCACGCTGATCGTCGTAGGTAGTTCTGACGGAGCAACCAAAGCATCTGCTTTCACTAGCCGCGTAGCGTCCTCGGCAGCGCTCGATTTAGAGAACGAGGTTAGCAGGATCAAGACCACGAGCACAAGGACGCCAGCGGTAGCGAACCAACGGACACGATCGCTCGACAAGGTTGGCATGGACGACTCCAAATCAGGGGGGTACATTCGATTGTACTGAGTGTAGGCAAGCTGATACAATCGTGGCTGCTCCTACTCGCAGCCACGACTTCTGGAAATATGCCAGGCGACCAACGATTACTCAAGTACCAGATACAAATTGTTGAGAGGGTGACAATCAGTTTTGTTATCAGACGAGTGCCACGGCCTCGGTATTGCGGCGCTGCGAGTAGATCATCGAGCGACGCGCCGATTAACTGATTACATACAGATCAATGCAGGCAGTGCCGCTTTGTCACGTGGCGCAACTATGATCGAGCCGCCACGACACGGGTGCGCGTGGCGGCTCAGGCTGGTTACGCGGCTTGAGGTCGACGCTGCTGTCAACGGGTGCGCGGCATGCTCCTCCGGCGCACGATCAGCCCGGCGCTCAGCGCGAGCAGCGCGAACACGGCGAGCAGCACATAGGCGGCATTGATCTGCCAGCGGCCTGTGCCGGTCGCAGGCATCATCATCGCCGTGCGGAAACGAATTTGCTGGACGACCGGCGGTGAGAGCGGCGAGTGATCGTTGTTCACCAGCTCGACCATCAGTTGATGCTCGCCGGGCGGCACGTTCTCGAAGCGGTAAGGCTCAGCGCGCTCCCAGACAATCAGCGGCTGGAGATCAAGCATCAAATGCAGATGACCCTCGCCCGCTCGATTGGCATCCGGTCGTTTTCCGGCCTCGTTCAGCGGCACCGTCGAGGGCACCAGCGTGATCCCTGTCGCCTGAAACTCGACCATCACGTTCGTGCCGTTGATCGCTGCCTCGCTGGCGGGAGCCGTTACCTTAAGCTGCGGGCCGCTCTGCGCGGCGACGACGAGCGGACTGACCATGAGCAGCAGTAACACCATGAGATTCATGAGCTGGCGCATGAGATTTCTCCTTCCATATTGACGGCGCATCAGGCTCCGGCTGGCGGACGAATATCGACCGCCGTGTTCCAACCTCGATATGTTATGGTCAACTGAAGGCCGGTGCGGCGGGTGCGGCGCTGTAGCTCGCGGGGCGTGCCGGTTGCGGGATCGAGCACCAGGGTCACATCGGAATCCGTGGCAGCATCGTACCAGCGCAGCGTGTCCGATCCGGTCAATTGCGGATCGGAGGCCGACGCGGCGTGCGGCAGAAAGAACTGCACCTGATCCCACAGCCCTCTTGGCGGAGCGCCAGCGATCCACGCTTGATCGCCCTGGCGCTCCCAGCTTTGCTCGCCGATGGCGATCTTCTCGATCGCCTGAGAGCGGGTAGATCCCTGGTAGGTGGTTTTAAGCCTGAGGCTAGGCGGATGCTGCGTATCGCCAAAGTCGAAGCTCACATCCGCCAGCGCGCGATCCCCCTGGCCGTAGTCGAGCAGCGCTTCGAGCTGGCCGCTGCGCAGCGCTGCCTCGGCGGCAGCGACCTGGCTCAGCAACGCCTGCGCGTTTTGATCCACGCTGCCGGTCGCGGGTGTCGGCGGCGCGGCTGCGGTCGGCGCGATGGTTGGGGAGGCGGCTGGCACGCTGCCTGGCGCGCTGGCGCTGCCCTCGGTGAACGCGGTTGTCGGGCCAAACGGGCTGGCGGCGGTGGGCACGCTGCCTGGCGCGCTGGCTGGACCGACCGTAAACTCTGTTGTCGGGCCAAACAGGCTGGCCGCCGATGGAATCGTCGTCGGCGCGGCGGCAACTTCGGTCGCCGGTGGAGCGGTCGCAGCGGGGAGGGGAGTCGACCCGGGCGGAGCGCTTGGGCTGGCAACCGCCGTGGACTGGGCAGATGTTGCCTGCACCGCCTGCCCGGTCTGGCGTGGAATACGCAGGCTCAACAGCCAGCCGAGCGTGACGCCAAGCGCGATCGCGGCACCAAACATCAGGACAATCAACCCTACCTGCCGTGCGAGCGGGCGCGGAAGTCGATTCATATGGTCTTCTTTCTTCTCTCGCAAGGAACAGAAGAAAGCGCCGGGTAGATTGCGGTAAAATCGTAGATTCGGTATGGAGAAACGAGGCAGTTGATCCTTGCATCATCAGTTTACACTACGAGTCAAGGTGGTCTGTTTGGAGATGCGATCGCCCTTGACAGCAACACGTTCCTGGCGCTACACTGGCGCGACATCTAAGGAATCAGTAGCGGCTGCAATGAAGCAACGTGAATTCTCACAAATCCACCTCGTCAACCCAAACTCACATAAGGCATGTATGAATCGTTGGACGGCCATTGAAGGAACGCCCGCGCCGCTCGGCTGCGCCTGGATCGAAGCCGAGCAAGCCTACAACTTCGCGCTCTACTCACGCTTCGCCACGGGCGTAACCCTGCTGCTGTACGGCGCAGACGATTTCGAGAACGCGCTCCACAGCGTGCGGCTACACCATCTGGTCAACAAGACAGGACGGATCTGGCACTGCCGCGTCGCGCTTGCCGCGATCGGCGAGGCGCAGTACTACGCCTATCATATCGACGGCCCATTTGATCCCGCTGCCGGGCATCGCTTCGACCCGCTAAAAGTCTTGCTTGACCCCTACGCGCCCGCCGTGTTTTTCCCGCCCAGGTTTAGCCGCGAGGCCGCCAAGCGGCCCGGCTCCAACGTCGGGCAGGCGCCGCTCGGCGTGCTTCCGTCGCGCAGCCGAAACGCGGCCCTGGTCGATGAGCAGCCGCGCCATACGTCGGACACGATCATCTATGAGCTGCATGTGCGGGGCTTCACGCAGCACGCGACCAGCGGCGTCAGCCCGGAGCGGCGCGGCACGTACGCGGGGCTGATCGAGAAGATCCCCTACCTTCAGGAGCTTGGCGTCACGGTGGTGGAGCTGCTGCCGGTGTTCCAGTTCGATCCGCAGGAGGGCAACTACTGGGGCTACATGCCGATCCATTTTTTCTCGCCGCACCAGCAGTATGCCGCCGGAGAAACACCGCAGGCGGCGATCGAGGAGTTTCGGCAGATGGTCCAGGCATTCCACGCCGCCGGGATCGAGGTAATCCTCGATGTCGTCTATAACCACACCGGCGAAGGCGACGCGGCCAGCCCGACCTACAGCTTTCGCGGCATCGACAATCATACCTACTACCTCGTGGACCTTGAGCGCGGCACCTACCTCGACGACGCGGGCACCGGCAATGTGCTGCGCTGCGCCGCGCCCGCCGTGCGCAAGCTGATCATCGAGAGTATGCGCTGCTGGGTGCGAGGGATGGGCATCGACGGCTTTCGCTTCGACCTCGCATCGATTCTGACGCGCAACAGCGACGGCTCGGTCAACCTCGACGATCCGGCGGTGATCACCGACATCAGCGCCGACCCCGACTTTACTCATCTGCGGCTGATCGCCGAGGCCTGGGATATTTCGAGTTACCAGCTTGGCCGCAGCTTTCCGGGCATCACCTGGCTCCAGTGGAACGGCCAGTTCCGCGACGACCTGCGCTCGTTCGTCAAGGGCGATCCCGGCTATGTGCCGCAGCTTATGTCACGGCTCTACGGCAGCGACTCGCTCTTCCCCGATGATCTGACCAGCGCCTATCACGCCTACCAGAGCGTCAACTTCATCACCTCCCACGACGGCTTCTGCCTCTACGATCTGGTTGCGTACAATCAGAAGCATAACGGGGCCAATGGAGCCGACAACCAGGACGGGCCTGACGATAACCGTAGCTGGAACTGCGGCACCGAGGGCGACGACGATCTCACGCCCGCGATTCTGACGCTGCGCAAGCGCCAGATCAAAAACTTCTTCAGCCTGCTGATGCTCTCCAACGGCACGCCGATGTTCTGCGCGGGCGATGAGTTCATGCACACGCAGCGCGGCAACAATAATCCATACAACCAGGACAACGAGATCACCTGGCTGGACTGGAGCCGACTTGAGACTAATCGCGATATGTTTCGCTTCTTTAAGCTGATGATCGCGTTTCGCAAGGCGCATCCCTCGCTCGGACGCAGCCGCTTCTGGCGCGACGACGTGCGCTGGTACGGCGTCAGGGCGCAGCCCGATATGTCGTATCACTCGCACAGCCTCGCGTTCTACCTGCGCGGCGCGTCGCAGGACGATCAGGACATCTATGTGATGATCAACGCCTACTGGGAGCCGCTGGTGTTTACGATTCAGGAGGGTCACGCCCACGAGTGGCGGCGCGTCGTCGACACGCTGCTGCCCAGCCCCGACGATATTGCCTCCGCCGGCGAGGAGCAGCCGCTCACCGATCAGTGCTACACGGTCGGGCCGCGCTCCGTCGTTGTGCTGCTGCGCCCATGAGGAGGGATGATGCCGAGAGCAATCCAGATGCAGCGCTACGGCGGGCCTGAGGTCCTTGAGCTGGCCGAGATCGCGCTCCCGGCGCTGCAACCCGACGAGATCCGGCTGAGGGTCATCGCCGCGCCGGTCAATCGCGCCGACATCGAGATCCGCAGCGGCAACTGGCCGATCATGGCGCAGCGCCCGTTTCCGTACACGCCTGGACTTGAGGCGCTGGGCGATGTGGTCGAGATCGGCAGCGGCGTGGAGCAGGTGCGGGTCGGCGAGCGGGCGATCACGATGATGCAGCGGCTGGGCGGCATTCACGGCGTTCGTCCGGGTGGCTACCAGGAGCTTGTGACAGTCGAGGCCGATACGGTCGCGATCATTCCCGACGATCTCGATCCGCTGGCCGTCGCGGCGCTCGGACTGGCTGCCGTCACCGCCTACAACGGCATCAGACGGCTTGACCTGCGCGCGGGCGAGACGATCGTGATCCACGGCGCGAGCGGCGGCGTCGGATCGGCCGCGGTTTCGATCGCCCATGCGCTGGGCGCGCGTGTCGTCGCGACAACCTCATCTGGTGCCAAGGACGAGTATCTGCGCGGCATCGGCGCTGACGAGATCGTTCACCTGCGCGAGCACAGCCTGACGGAGCGGCTGGGAGCGCGCAGCGTCGATGCGCTGCTGGATACGATCGGCGGCGAGACGTTCCGTGAGAGCGTAGCCGCGCTGCGGCGCGGCGGTCGGCTGTGTCTGGTCGGCGCCGCATCGGGCGAGAATCTCTGCTTCACGGCCTGGGATCTGCTTCAGGAATTGCGCCTGACCGGGTATAGCTCGGAAAATCTCACAGGCGCGGATCTCCGCTCCGACATGCGCCAGATCTGCGCATGGCTGGCCGAAGGGCGGATCGTCGCGCCGCCGCACCAGGAGTATGCTCTAGAGCGGGCCGCCGAGGCTCACGCGCTGATGGAGCGCGGAGCCAGTACCGGGCGGATGCTGCTTGTGCCCTGACCGGAGCAGCCGATGCTTGCTTCTCGCATCACCGGCTGAGGATAGCCGATCAACGAGCAGCGGTCGCGCAGCATATGCTGCGCGGCCTTTGTTTTGTCATCGAGCTGTTAAGTTCCGGCATCACCCTCCGGCATACTTCACGGTAGGATGCTGGCGACCGCTTAAGCTTCTTTCCCGACAACAGCGCAGAGCAGCATCTCGCGCTTAGTTTCAGGAGCAGGAATACCGGAGCAGGTAGCCAAGCTGCTATCCACGGCCTTGATAGCCGCGCCCAGGCGACCGCCCCCACAGAATCATGGTACACACGGATCGTTGCAATTATTCCTTTTTCCACGTCGAAGGGAAGTCCTAGCATGACAACATTGCACGCACTTCGTCGAACGTACGCCCTTACCTTCTCTGAGCTATCGCTCGTTACCGGAGTCGGGACGCGCCGACTCGCCGCCTTCGAGTATCAGGGACGCCCGCTTTCGCCCGATGAGCGGCACCGTGTCGCGTCGTTCTTTGGCCTCGCCGACACAACGCTGGAGGGTGGTCTGGTAGCACGCCAGATCGTGGAGCCGACGCTCTCGTCCGGGCGGGCGCGAACGCTGGTAGCGGTAGCCGCCGCGCTGACGATCACCTGGGGCTTGCAGAGCGCTCATGCCGACGAGCTTGATCCGGTGAGCGCGCCACTATCTGCCTCGCTGAGCGCCGCATCGGCCTATGTCGCCGAGGTCCAGTCGAGCGCTGTGCCAAATCCTCTGTCAGAATCGCTGGGCGTCGCCGCAGAGATGCTGCGGGCGACGGACACGCCTCAGGCAGAGAGCGTCCCAGCAGCACCGGAGCAGCCATCGCCGCCACCCGCCGAGGCGATCGTGCCGCCCGCAGCGCCGCCGACAGCCACCCCAACCGCGACAGCGCTGCCGTCCGAGCCGCAGCAGCCACCGCCTGCAAGCGCCGAAGATGTCGCGGGCGAGATCAATGTGCCTGGCTTGCCGGGCCTGCCAGCGGATCTCGTCTGGCCGACCGCGTTCCCTAAGCCTGCCGAGCCTACCGCAGCGCCGCCCGCGCCCACGCCAGCGCCGTCGGTAACAGTTTCGTGGGGCAAGGATGCCTACGAAAACAACTATGACTTCGATCATGCCCCGACGATTGCGGTCAACGAACCGGTAGCGGGCCTGAACTTCGTCTGCCCCGACGATAGCGGCTGCACCGACAACGATTTCTTTCAGGTGCAGCTTACTGGCGGCACCTGCTATCGTGTCGCGACGGATCATCTTTCGCCGGGCATCGATACGAACGTGATCGTGTATGGCCCTGAGCGCAACCGCAGGCCACCGCTGGGCGGAAACGATAACGCAGCGCCGGGCGAGCTGCGCAGCCAGATCGATCTCTGCGTGCCTGGTCGTGGTCCAAAGACCGGATTTATCCTCGTGGGCAACCACGGCAACCAGCGCCCTGCCGAGCCGGTCGCCGAGCGCACCTACACGCTCCAGGTCACGCGCCTGGAGTCGTCGGCAAAGGCCGGGGAGCCGCATCGCTGCCCGCTGGAGCCTGAGCGCGGCTCGGTGATCGTGGTCCAGGGCTGGGGCGTCGGCACACATGCCCCGGCGGCGCAGTGGGGCGGTGTCGATCTGATCGTGCAGGGCGGCCCGACGGCGGGCACGCCAATCGTCGCCAGCCATTCGGGACGGGTGCAGGTTGTCTTGAACTCGTGGCCGGCTGGCAACTACGTGGCAATCAGCAGCGATGCGGGCTGGCGCACCGCCTACGCCCACCTGAGCAGCGTCCTGGTCGGCAACGGCGATTACGTCGAGGCGGGCACGATCATCGGCACGGTTGGTCAGACCGGCTGGGCCACAGGGCCGCATCTGCACTACGAAACCTGGCGGCAGGGCGTTAACGTCGATCCCGCGCCCTACCTCTTCTGCCGCTAACATCCACCGCTCTACATCACACGTCACCATGCGCGCTCATCGCCTGATGGGCGCGTATGCTTTCGGCTACCTCGAAGATACGGCGGCGGGCGCAGGCGTCTGGCCGAAGAATGGTACACTGCCAGATGCGTCTCGAAGCAGGAAACTTGAAACTTGAAACTTGAAACTTCGCACACTGCAATCATCCTGTCAGCTTCTCGCGATCGAAGAGGACACGGAGCTATGGTATCCTGGCGGACAGCGCGGCGCAGCGTCGTTGCAGACTAGCTTAAAGAAGGAGTGTCCTGTGCGTCCGTTTCACCCCCTCAGCGCGTGTCTTCTTGGATTGGCCCTGATCGTTCCCGCAGCCAGCACCGCCACACCGCTGCATGGAGTCGCGCCATCACCCGATATTGCCATGCGCTGGGCTGCCGACGACGCTCCGATCGCCAATGGCGACGTGAGCCAAACGTGGACCTGGGGGCCGCAAATCTTTCGGAGTGGAGCAGAATCGTACGCCGAAGCGCCGTCGCAGACCCGCAACGTCTGGTATCTCGACAAGGCGCGTATGGAAGTGACCCGGCCAGACGCGGACCCGGATGAGACATGGTTTGTGACATCAGGGCTGCTTGCGCGCGAGCTGATCAGCGGCCAGATGCAGGTGGGCGATGCGGCGTACGAAGCCCGCGAGCCAGCCGCCGTGCCCGTCGCGGGCGACCTCGACGTGCCTGCGGAGCAGACGATCACCTATATCGATCTCAGGCCGCTGGCCTCGTTGAACAACGACCAGCGCGCGCCGTCGCGGGTCGACTACGATGCGATCGTGACGGAGGTTGTCGGCAAGGGCGGCGTGGTGCGCCAGGACGAGCGCCTGCTCGGCTACGATGTTCATCTGCGCGCCTACGATGATGTGCTTGGGCATAATATCCCCGATGTCTTCACCACCGCGCTGCCCTCGGACCAACTGCTGTACATCGCGGGCCGACCGCTCACCGAGCCATACTGGGCCACGGTCATGGTCAACCGGGTGCCGCAGGATGTGCTGGTGCAGGCATTCGAGCGCCGCGTGCTGACCTACACGCCCGCCAACCCCGAAGGCTGGCGCGTCGAGTGGGGCAACGTCGGGCGACAGTACGCGCAGTGGCGCTACGGCACCGCCGAGGATGGCGCGACCTTCGATCCCAGCAGCGCGCTCGACGCCAACCCGACGATTCGCAAGCTGGAAGAGCTATCGCCAGCGGCGGCGCAGATCGCGCTGGAGCGCAGCGGCCTGGTTGGAGCCGCCGTGCTGGATCTGAAAAGCGGCGATCTGTACAGCATCGGCGGGACGCGCGCGTTTCCAATGTACAGCACGGCCAAAGTGCCGATCATGGTCGGCGTGCTCAACAAAGCCATCCGCGAAAAACGCGGAGTCGCGGGCTGGGAGGATCGCCTGCTGCGCTCGATGATCCAGCAGAGCAGCAACGACGCGGCGACCAATCTGTTCATCCACGTTGGCGGCGCAGGGCCGCTTGAGCGCTATCTGCGCTCGATCGGGATTCAAAACACCAACATCAACCCCGACGGCTGGGGTGCCAGCACCACGACCGCGCAGGACATGGCCCGGCTGATGACCAAGCTCGCCAACTGCACGATCTTGAACGCGAAGCTGTGCCATTACGCGCTGGAATTGATGCGCGGCGTGACGCCGGGGCAGCGCTGGGGCGTGAGCGCGGGCGTGCCCGATGGGCTGTCGGTGGCGGTCAAAAACGGCTGGTATCCCGAAGACGAAGGCTGGGCGATCAACTCGGTCGGCTATATCAAAGGCCAGCGCAAGCGCTACGCCATCGCCGTGTATACCCGGCCCAATCCATCCATGCGCTACGGCATTGACACGATCGAGGCGATCTCGGCCAAGATCTACCCGGCGCTGCCATAAAATCACGCGGGTGATCCAGAAGTAGGTGCAATCGGCCTTTCAGATTCGACCGTCCGACCCTGGCAAGATTGCCCGCGCTCGTGTAGGATTGCAGCAACAGCCGATCGAGCACAAGCAGCACACGGAGTGGAGCGTATGGTCGTCAAAGTTCGCCTAGGCGAAGTGATCCCGCAGCAGATGCAGGCCGCGCATCGCGAGCATATTATCGCGTTTCTGGAGCAGGAGGGCATTGCCGCCAACACAGCCGACCTCGGCGCGACCGAGATGACCGAGCGGCAGGTCAAAGAGCTGCTGGAAGAGCTGGCCGAAGACCTGGAGCGCTAGGCGGAACAGGGAACAAGGAAACAAGGGAACAAGCGAACAAAGAAGTTAAGCCGTTGTTCCTGTGTTCTCTTGTTCCTCCGCCTGTTCTTTCTTCTTTGTTCTTCTTATTCCCCTGCCAGCGCCGTCTCGACGACGTTACATAGCGCGCCGCTCGCCACCAGCCGCCGCACCGCCTCGATATAAGGATACAGCACCGCGTCGGCCTCCAGAAAGGGCACGTGCTGCCGGATCAGCGCGTAGGCGGCGGCGGTGCCACGGCCAAGGTTGAGCATCTCGCGGGTATGCTCAGGGTAGAGCTTCCAGCGCAGATCGATCGCCTGGCACGCCGCCAGCGCCTCGCACGCCACGATCGTCTGGAGGTTGCACAGCACCGCGTGCGCCTGCCGCGCGGCGGTCGCGCCCATGCTGTTATGATCTTCCTGGCCCGCCGAAGTGGGGATCGTGTCGGCGCTGGCAGGATGCGCCAGCACTTTGTTTTCGGAGGCCAGCGCGGCTGCCGTGTACTGCACCAGCATCAGCCCTGAGTTCAGGCCGCCGTGCTCGATCAAAAACGGCGGCAGCAGCCCGCCATGCCGCGCCGGATCGAGCAGCCGCGCCAGACGCCGCTCGGAGATATTGCCCAGCTCGGTCAGACCCAGCGCCAGATAGTCCAGTGCCAGCGCCAGCGGCTCGCCGTGAAAATTGCCGCCGGAGAGCGCCTCGACCTGCCCCGCCTCATCGACGAAAATAAGTGGATTATCGGTAGCACTATTAAGCTCGATCTCGATCGCCCAGCGCGCATAGGCCACGCTATCGCGGACGGCACCATGCACCTGTGGCGTGCAGCGCAGCGAGTAGGCATCCTGCACCTTCCAGCCCGCCGGTTGCAGATGCGGCGGCAGGTTGGCGACATTCTGCTCGGCGCGCTGCTGACCGCCCTGACCGCCCCACAGCAGCGCGCTGCCGTCGAGCACCCGCCGCAGAAACGCCGCGCACTCCATCTGCCGGGGATGCGGACGCGCCGCGTGAATCCGTGGATCGAGCGCCATCGGCACGCCCGCCATCGCCTCGAACGACAGCGCGGCGGCAACATCGGCGGTGCGGCACACGACCTCGGAGTCGTGAATCACCAGCGCGCCCAGGCCCGCCATCAGCGCGGTCCCATTCGTGAGCGCCAGCCCCTCCTTCGCCTGCAAGGTCAGCGGCTCCCACCCGACCGCCGCGAGTGCCTCCGCGCCCGGCATCTGCGTGCCCTTGAGCTGCGCCTCGCCCATGCCGATCAGCACCAGCGCGATATGCGCCAGCGGCGCGAGATCGCCCGACGAGCCGAGCGAGCCCTGAGCGGGCACGAGCGGGATCAGATCATGGTGCAGCAGATCCAGCAGGCGCTCGACGACCAGCGGACGAATGCCGGAGACGCCTTTCGCCAGCGTATTGGCGCGCACCAGAATCATCGCGCGAACGACATCCGGGTCCAGCAGCGGCCCGGTGCCCACCGCGTGGCTCATCACGATGTTGCGCTGAAGCTGCTCGACCTCGTCGCTGGGTATCACCCGATCTTGAAACTTGCCGAAGCCCGTCGTAATACCGTAGATCACCGCGCCCTCCGCGACAAAGCGATCCACCGCCGCGCGCGAGCGCTCCATGCGCCCGCAAGCCGCCTCGGTGATCCCGACGCGCGCGGTCGTATCGCGGGCAGCCTGAACCACAGCCTCAATCGTCAAATGCTCGCCGTCGAGCAATATCGTTTGCATATCAAGCTCCTTGGAACAGCGTCGATCGTAGCAGGTCTGCTATAATGCGTGCTCGCGCGCTGCATCGCGCCGAGCATGCCGTGAGTGATTATAAGCTGAAATCGAGATGGTCGAGCCAACAACGTGGAGCGCGCGCCGATGAATGATGCGATCATTATACGCGGCGCGCGCGAGCATAACCTCAAAAATATCGATCTTGAGATCCCGCGCAACCGGCTGGTGGTGATCACCGGCCTGTCGGGCTCCGGCAAATCGACGCTCGCCTTCGACACGATCTTTGCCGAGGGCCAGCGCCGCTACGTCGAGTCGCTGTCGGCGTACGCGCGCCAATTCCTGGGCCAGCTCAACAAGCCCGATGTCGATCATATCGAGGGGCTGTCTCCGGCGATTGCGATCGACCAAAAATCGACCACGCGCAACCCGCGCTCGACCGTCGGCACCGTCACCGAGATCTACGACTATCTGCGGCTGCTCTTCGCGCGCGTGGGCACGCCCCACTGCCCGATCTGCGGTCGGACGATCCAGCGCCAGACGCCGCAGCAGATCACCGACACGATCCTGGCGCTGCCCGACGGCGCGCGGCTGCTGCTGCTCGCGCCGCTGGTCGAGGATAAAAAAGGCGAGCATCAAAAAGTGATCGACGATGCGCGCAAGGCTGGCTTTGTGCGCGCGCGCGTGGACGGCACGGTCTACGATCTGGATGAGGATCTCAACCTCGAAAAGCACAGGCAGCACACGATCGAGGTCGTCGTCGACCGGCTGATTATGCGCCAGCCGGAGCCGCCCGTGCCGCTGCCGGACCATCCCGACCGGCTGCGCGTGGCCGATTCGGTCGAGACGGCGCTCAAGCAGGGCGGCGGCGTGCTGATCGTCCAGATCGTCGACGGCCCGGAGCTGCGCTTCTCCGAGCACTACGCCTGCCCTGAGCATGGCGCGCTGCCCTACGGCCCGTTCGAGCCGCGCGATTTCTCCTTCAACAACCCGCGCGCGGCCTGTCCCACCTGCGGCGGCCTGGGAACGGTGCTGGAGATCGATCCCGATCTGGTGATCCGCGACCGCAGCCAATCGCTGGCCCAGGGAGCGATAGCCCCCTGGTGGCGCACCGGACGCAACGCGCGGCGCTACTTCGAGGAGCTGCTGGGATCGCTGGCGCAGCACTACGGCTTCAGCATGGACACGCCCGTCGGCGATCTGCCGCCCGACATCGTTTCGCTGATCCTGTACGGCTCCGGCAGTACCACGCTGCCGCTGCGCTACCATGTGCGCGGTCGGGTGCATACCGTCGAGACGCCCTTCGAGGGCGTCGTGCCCTACCTTCAGCGTCGCCTGAGCGAGGCTACCGACGAGGCTACCAGCGAGCAGTTTACGCAGTATATGAGTCCGCGCGTCTGCGGCACCTGCAACGGCGATCGCCTGCGACCTGAGCCGCTGGCCGTCACGATCCGCGACGCCAACATCGCCCAGGTTGGCGCGCTGCCAATCGCCGACGCGCTGGGCTGGTTTGCGGATCTCGCGCCGCGCAGCGCCCAGATGAACACTGCGCTCACGCCGCGCCAGCAGACCATCGCCGAGCCGATCGTGCGCGAGGTGCGCGCCCGTCTACAATTTTTGCTCGATGTTGGCCTGGAGTATCTCACGCTCGATCGGGCTGCCGCGACGCTATCCGGCGGCGAGGCGCAGCGTATCCGGCTGGCAACCCAGATCGGATCGGGGCTGTCGGGCGTGCTCTACGTGCTGGACGAGCCAAGCATCGGCCTGCATCCGCGCGATCACGGTCGTCTGCTGCGCACGATTGTCGGGCTGCGCGACCTGGGCAACTCGGTGCTCGTAGTGGAGCACGACCCCGACACGATGCGCACCGCCGATTATCTGATCGACATCGGGCCGGGCGCGGGCGAGCACGGCGGCGAGATCATCGCCACGGGCACGCCGCAGCAGATCATGGAGCAGCCCCAGTCGCTCACGGGCGCGTTCCTCAGCGGGCGGCGGTCGATTCCGATCCCAGGCCAGCGCCGACCCGGCAACGGCCATATGCTGGTGGTCGAAGGAGCGCGCGAGCACAACCTGAAAAACATCAGCGTGGCCTTTCCGCTGGGCACGCTGATCTGCGTCACGGGCGTCTCCGGCTCCGGCAAGTCCACGCTGGTCGAGGATATTCTCTCGCGCAGCCTGCACCAGTACTTTTACAACAGCCGCGCGCAGCCGGGCAGCCACGAGCGCATCCTGGGCCTGGAGCATCTCGACAAGGTGATCGGCATCGACCAATCGCCGATCGGACGCTCGCCGCGCTCCAATCCGGCGACCTACACCAAAGTCTTCGATCCGATCCGCCAGCTCTTTGCCCAGACGCCTGAGGCGCGGGCGCGCGGCTACAGCGCCGGACGCTTCTCGTTCAACGTCAAAGGCGGGCGCTGCGAGGCGTGCCGGGGCGAGGGTCTGGTCCAGATTGAAATGCAATTCCTGCCCGATCTCTTCGTCACCTGCGAGGTCTGCGACGGCACGCGCTACAACCGCGAGACGCTCGACATTCGCTATCGCGGCCAGACCATCGCCGACGTGCTGAGCATGACCGTCGAGGAGGCCGCGCGATTCTTCGAGCGTATTCCGGCGATCCACGGCAGGCTGCAAACGCTGCTCGACGTTGGGCTGAGCTACCTGCGGCTGGGACAGCCCGCCAACACGCTGTCGGGCGGCGAGGCGCAGCGGATCAAGCTGGCGGGCGAGCTGGCGAAGCGCTCGACGGGACGCACCATGTACATCCTTGACGAGCCGACCACCGGGCTGCACTTCGCCGACGTGGAGCAGTTGCTTCGAGTGCTCCAGCGGCTGGTCGACGCCGGAAATACCGTGCTGATCATCGAGCATAACCTCGACGTGATCAAAAGCGCCGACTGGATCGTCGACATTGGCCCTGAGGGCGGCGCGGCAGGCGGGGAGGTCATCGTCGCGGGAACGCCCGAAACCGTCAGCGGGCATCAGGAATCATACACCGGGCAGTACTTGCGGGCGGTGCTCTAGGCCGCTGTGGGGATCGTTCGACAAACATGCCTTCTCAGCTTATCCCATAAGTACTACGGATGCATCCTACTGCTGCACTGCGCCCGTTGTTGACGTAGCTTTATACCGCTGTGTAGAATGAATTACTAACTTGCACCATACCTGCCTGCGGTTAATCCCACGCACCGAAGGAGCTTTTTTATGGCATCGGCGAATCCGAGTGTGCAGGAAACAGAACTCGAGCCACGTTTTTACCCGAATAAAATTGCGCGCCTGGCCCTGCTGAGTCTTGAAGATGTTATGGGGCGAAACGGCGTGAACGCGCTGCTGAATCTGGCAGGCACCAAACATCTCGTCAACAGCTACCCCGCCAACGATTACAAGCGCGAGTTTCCCTTCCGTGACCTCGCGGCGATCATGGAGGCGATGGAAACCATGTACGGCGTGCGTGGCGCGCGCGGGATGGAGCTTCGAGCGGGGCGTTATGCCTTTAATCTCGGTCTGAAAGAGTTCGGCCCGCTGCTTGGCGTCGGCGATCTGGCGCTTAAGCTGATGCCGATGACCATCAAAATGAAGATCACGCTGAACCTGACGGCGCAGACCTTTGCCCGCTTCTCCGATCAGCCCACGCGCGTCGAAGAGCGCAAAGGCCAGTTCATGTATATCATCGAAAAATGCCCGGTCTGCTGGGGCCGAAGCACCGACCGGCCATGCTGCTACATCGCGCAGGGCATCCTCGAAGAGGCGCTGAACTGGGTCACGGGTGGCCGTAACTTCAAGGTCCAGCAGATCGAGTGCCGTGCTATGGGCAGCAACGAGTGCGTCTGGGCGATCGATAAAGAGCCGATCGACTAGCTATGAGCTACGCGATCGGCAGCGCGCAGAGTACTATACGCTCGTAGTACCTTTGGCTTAAAGGGCGTTCATCTCGTCGTAATCTTGAGGCGTTGTCGAAGCTCGTGCAATCTACCTACACTAGAAACATCCGTCAGCCTGTCGTAGGGCGTCAAGACTGATTCCAATACTCTGGCGGATGGAGTACATGCCTATGAAGCGCGTCGTTGTGCGTACATCTACCCCAATCGCGCCCTTTAGCGAACCGGCGCGAGAGCTGCGCATCCTCAATAAGCCGCTGTGGCTCTTACAGCGCGACTTGCTGGCTCGCTATTGCCAAAGCACGATCGAGATCGAGGTCGGCGAGCCGCTGCCCGACAGCAACGAGGAGCTGCTGGTCCATAGTGACAACCAGTTCTTCAACGAGCTGCTGATCGATAGCTTCATCGCCGAGGCGCGCAAGAGCGGCAGGGCTTGCCAGCTTGCGTTTGCCCTGGACGACAAAGCGATTACCACGCATGCGCTTGCCCTGCAAGAGTCGATCCGGCAGGAGGGCGATGCTTATATCGCCGATCTGTTCTACTACCCGCACGGGCCACACGAGACGCCAAAGCCGCTGGTGATCGCCACCGAGCCGCGCGAGATGGGCTACTACCATATCCCCTCGTACATGGCTCCCAACCACGGCGATCTGACCTTCCAGATCCCGCTGCGGGCCTTTCTGGTGATCGAGCACTGGGTGCATGTGTTCCTGGCGAACTCGCCGTTCGGCGTCTTTGCCTGGGCGCGCAAGACCGAGCAGGAGGTCGAGCAGAGCTGGCGGGCCAAGCTCAAAGTCAGCGCCCGCGCGCTCTGGGAGCGCAAACACTTTCTACAATGCTCGGCGCTGGTCAAAGTCGGCAAGAACTGCTCGATCGACCCGACGGCGATCATCCAGGGGCCGACGATCATCGGCAACAACGTGCATATCGGCGCGGGCGCGGTCGTCGTGTCCAGCCTGATCGGCAACAATGCCACGGTGATGCAGGGCTCGCAGGTGATGCTGAGCGTCGTGTCGGATCGCTGCTACCTGCCGTTCAACGCCGGGCTGTTCATGACCACGCTCATGGATAACTCGATGGTCGCGCAGCTTAGCTGCCTGCAAATGTGCGTGGTCGGGCGCAATACGTTTATCGGTGCCGGGAATATTTTTACCGACTTCGACCTGATGGGCAAGCCGATCAAAACGATGTGGAAAGGCCAGCTCCACGAGATCGGCCTCCCGGTGATCGGCTCGGCGGTCGGGCATAACGTCAAGATCGGATCGGGCTTTGTGATCTACCCGGCCCGCATGATCGAGTCCGACACCGTGCTGGCCTACGCCGACGACCACGCGGTGATCCCGAAGAATGTTCCGAGCGGCATTTACACGCGACCGCCGGTTTTCTACCCCGACCGTGATCCGCGTGTGCAAATGCACGACTCACTGGATGGATCGTTTCAGTCCTAAACAGTGTCACAGTCCCTACGTGTAGGAGAGACTACGGTGTCTAAGGATACGCTGCTCATCGTCGAAGACGCACCCGACATTCAAACATTGCTCAAAATCTACTTCTCATCGCAAGGCTACGAGGTCTTTGCCGCGGGACGGGGCAGCGACGCGCTGGAGCTGGTTCGCAAACAGTTGCCGAATCTGGTGCTGCTCGACGTGAACCTGCCCGACATGCTCGGCTATGACATCGGCAAGGCGATCCGCGCGAACGCGCGCACCCGGCATATCCCGATTATCTTCCTGACGGCGCGCACCGAAAAGCAAGACATCATGGTCGGTCTGGGCGAGGTCGAGGCCGAGGCCTATATCGCCAAGCCCTTCGACATCGAGCTGCTGCATCTTGAGGTGCGCAACACGCTCAAGCGGGCGCGGCAGAAGAACCAGACGCATCCAGTGACGAACCTGCCGACCGCCGATGCGGTCAACGATCAGCTTCGCGGCCTGCTGACGCGCAAGGGCTGGACGCTCTCGCTGATGCGCATCGAGCACTTCGACTCGTTTACCCAGGGCTACGGCACCGTCAGCGGCGAGGAGGTGCTCAAGTTTATGGCGCTGCTGCTGAACGATGTCGTGGGCGAGATGGGACAGGCGGAAGATTTTACCGGCCAGATGGTGACAGGGCCGGAGTTTGTGCTGATCTCCGATCCCGACAGCAGCCGCGCGGTAGCCCGGCGGCTGGCCGAGCGCTTCGACGCCGAGATCAGCCTGCACTACAACTACCGCGACCGCAAGAACGGCGCGATGAAGCTGGCCGACGGCGACGGCAACGAACAGACCGTGCCGTTTATGTCGCTGGCAATCGGGCTGCTCGACGACACCAGGGGGCCGTTCTACGACATCCGCGAACTAACCGAATCTGCTGAAGCTGTGCGCCAGAATGCACGTTCCACGGTAACTGCGACTGGCAAGAGCGCGGCGGTCGTCGCCTAACATATGCGTACCAAGACTTCGTCAGCCCAGGCTTGTTTCACTGCCATCGCGGCGCTTGCCCGCTGGCTGCCTGATGCCCCCCGTGAACCCGTACCGCTCGTCTCGGCCCTGGCGGAGCTGCTGGCGATCGAGCTGCCCATGCTCGATCTCAGCATCGCGCTCCAGCAGCACGACGGGTGGTTGTTGCACGGCACCGCCTCGCCAGAGGCGCACGCCTGGCTGGCAAGCCTTGCTACGTCGTCGCCCGCGCCAGGCGCAGGCCGTAGAGCGCGCCGCGCCAACGGCCAGCAGCCACACCACAGCGTCCTGATCGAGCCGCTGCCCGATCTGCGCATGGCGATTGCGGTCTGGAGCGCGAGCCTCCCCGCAGCGGCCTTCGATGCGCTGGTGGCGCAGATCGGGCTGGCGCTGACGACACAGGCGCAGCAGCCGTCGCACACGCCAGAAACCCCGGTGCTCCACGAACGTCCCGCGGAGCTTGCCGCGCTGCAACACATCGCGCACGAGCTTAACGCCACGCTCGACCTGAATCGCGTGCTCGAAGCGGTGCTGCGCGAGGCGGTCACGGTGACGAACGCCACCCACGGCAGCATCGCCCTGCGGCAGACGGATGATCAGTTCCACTATGTCGTCACCAGTGGCTTTAGCGCGGATGAGGCGGAGTACCTGGCGAGCGCGACGACCGGTAGCGATGATCCGTCCTCCAGCGAGGCGCTCCGCCTCGGACAGGCGGTGATTGTTCCAGTCGCCAGCCCGAACGCCGCGCCGAACGGCCATGCGGCCTTTGCCTCGACGCTGGATGTGCCGATCCGCTATGGTGATCGCGTGGTTGGCTTGATCATCCTGCGCTCGACGATCCCCGGCACGTTTAGCAGCGCTCAGCTACCCTTCATGCAGCTCATCGCCGATCAGACCGCCGTGGCGATCGGCAACGCGCAGCACGTCGCCGAGCAGCAGCGCCAGCGTGAGCTGCTCCAGCAGCGCGCGAATGTTCTGAGCGAGGTGCTGGAGGTCGGCAACCTGCTGCGCGCCGATCGTCCGCTCACCGATATTCTGACCGACATCGCCTACGGCATCATCAACGCGGTCGGCTTCCGCTCGGTGATCATCAATATGCGCAGCGATGCCGATCCGAGCTACTTCGAGCGCGTTGCGTTCGCCGGGATTCTGCCGGACGAAGCCGAGCGGCTGCGCCTAAGGCCGATCCCCGAAGCGGTCATCGACGGGCTCTGCGACGAGCGCTGGCAGATCAGCCGATCCTACTTCATCGCCGACCAGGACGTTGCCGACACGTTCGGCGATGCGCTGGAGCAGTTTACCACCAAGCCGATCGTCGATCCGCGCACCATCAACGAGTGGCAGCGTGATGATATGTTCATCACGCCGCTGCGCAGCCCAACCGGCACGATGATCGGCTTTATTTCGGTCGACGATCCGTTCGATCGCCGCCGTCCGACCCGTCGCCGGGCCGAGGCGCTGGAGATCTTCGCCAACCAGGCGATGATCGCGATCGAAAACGCGCGGCTGTACAACAACTCGCAGCGTCGTCTGGCCGAGCAGGACGCGCTCAATCGTATCCATCAGGTGATCAGCGCCTCGCTCGATATTCACCAGATCTTGCGCGAGGTCTATACCGAGCTGCGAGCCGTGCTGAAGATGGACTCGTACTATAGTGTGGTGTATCACACCGATAGCACAACCTCTGCGCTGGAGATCAGCGTGGACGAGGGCGAGTGGGAAGAGCGCAACATCAAGATGGACCAGCAGGCGGGGCTGCATGCGTATATGATGCGCCAGCAGCAATCGCTGCTGTTCGGCAATCTCTACCCCGATGCCGAGTGGCTGCCCGATGAATACCGCCCGACGCCGTTCGGCAACACCGCGCGCGCATCCGCTTCGTGGATGGGCACGCCCCTGGTCGCATCCGACCAAGAGGTGATCGGCGCGCTCTCCGTGCATTCGTACGTGCCCAATCAGTTCGGCCCCGACGAGCTTCAGTTTTTGCAGGCCGTCGCGCATCAGGTGGCGATCAGCCTTCAGAACGCCCGCCTGTTTGCGGAGCGCGAGCGTCGGTTGCACGAGGTCAACGTGCTCAACCAACTGGCGCAAGCGCTGGCAGCGCCGATCAGCCTCGACGAGCTGGCCGAAGTGCTCTTTTCTCAGATTCAGGAAGCGTTCAATATCAACACGATCTTCCTGGCCGTCTACAATCGCGAGAGCGATCTGATCGAGTTTCCGCTCTATGTGGAGCGCGGTGGCCGCAGCAAGCTTGAGCCGCGCCGGGGCGAGAACGGCATCACCGAGTACATCCTGCGCACGCGCGAGCCGCTTCTGCTCAACGACGACATCACCGCGCAACTGGCGATGCGCGGTATTAACGTGATCGGCGAGATGTCGCGGAGCTTCGTGGCCGTGCCGATGCTGATCGGCGAGGAGACGGTCGGCGTGATCTCGGTGCAAGATTTCGAGCGCAATCATGCCTTCGGCCAGTACGAGCTGAATCTGCTCCAAACGATCGCGCTCCAGGTGGCGTCGGGTATCGAAAAAGCGCGGCTGCTGCACGAGCGCGAGCACCAGATCGCGCAGATGCAGGCGCTCAACAATATTGGCACCGTGACAAGCTCGACGCTCGACCTCGATGAGATCTTCATGGGCATGTACATCGAGCTCAGCCGCTACCGCCACACCGATGCCCTGATGCTGCTGGTCACAGACCCGGAGGCGTACACCGTCAACCGGATCATCGCGGTCGATCGCGGCCAACTGCTGCTGCTCGACTCGCCCCAGCCGATCCAGCCTGAGAGCTACACCGATGTGATCATGCGCAGCGGCAAGCCAATCTTGCTGCGCAACGCGCCGGAGGAGCAGACGCTCTACGGCATCAAGCCCAATCTGGTCGGATCTCAAGATCAGGTCATCTCCTGGGTCGGCGTGCCGCTGCTCAACACGTCGGGACAGCCCTTCGGCGTGCTCTCGATGCAGGGCTATACCGTCGGCGCATACGATCTGCGCGACATCGATTTCCTGACGAACGTTGCCAACCAGATCGCCCTCAACATCCAGAATGCATCGCTCTTCAAGCAGACCCGCGAGCAGCTTAAGCTGCTGGCCGCCGAGACTGAGCGCCTGGAGCAGATCAACCGCGTCTCTAGCTGGGCCAGCGGAATGCTCGATGTCAACGAGCTGCTTCAGCGCACCGTCAACGAGATGGCGCACGTCACCAATGCCGATCAGGCCCGGCTGCTGCTGTTCGATCGGCCACGCGGTATTGGCATCTGCCAGGCTGAGCTCTATGATACCGGCGCGGTCGGACGGCTGACCGTGCCGCTGATCAATAATCCGGCAGTTGCCTGGATCGACGAGCGACATACCTCGATGCTGGTGCATAATGCCGTGGAAGACCCGCGCTTCGCGCCGATCCACGAGGTCTTACGCTCCGAGAATATCCGCGATATTCTGGTGGTGCCGCTGATCGTCAAGGACGAGGTGATCGGCTCGGTCGGGCTGGATGCGCAAGCCCGTGAGCATTCGTTCAGCGACCGCGATATTGCGACGTGCGAGACGATCGCCAATCAGGTCGCCACCGCGATCGAAAATGCGCGGCTGTGGAAAGCTACGCAGCAGAGCGTGCACGAGCTGACGCTGCTGTACGATCTGAGCGTCAGCCTGACGACGATGCTCGATCTTGACGAAATTCTGGCGACGCTGGCAAACGCCGCGCTGGAGATCGAGCGCGCCGATCTGAGCGCGGTGGTGCTCTTCGACAAACAAGGCGCGATCAGCGGGTTTGCCGGTCTGACGCAGGCGGGCGGCGACCTGGAGCAGCGGCCCTTCGAGCACAACAGCATCCTGCAACAGGTGATGCAGAATCCCAGGCCGCTGGTCGTCAACGATTGCTGGGAAGAGTCCGGCACGCGCTGCCTGGATGTCGATGATGGGCTGCGCAGCTATATCGTCGTGCCCGTGATGATCAAGAGCCAGCCGGTCGGTACGCTGGTCATCGCCGCGCGCCAGGCACGGACGTGGTCCGATCGCGAACAGTCGCTGCTGACGATTCTCACGGGCCAGGCTGCCTCGGCGATCGAGAACGCGCATCTCTTCAAATCGGAGCAGGAGAAGCGCCAGCTTGCCGATACGCTGCGCGAGGTGGCGCTGTCGCTCTCCTCGACGCTCGACCTCAAGGAGGTGCTGGAGATCATCCTGGGCCAACTTCTGCGCGTCGTCCACTACGACAGCACCTCGGTGCAACTGCTGATCGAGGAGGGCGCGCAGCTTGAGATGCTCTCGCAGCGCAGCACCGACGATTCGCTTGATATTATCAGCCCCGATCAGCGATTCTCGGCTCACCGTCAAGAATTCCCGAACTACCTGGTGGTCGAGACGCAGCAGCCCTATATTGTCAACGACACGCATATCGAGTATCCGGCCTTCACGCGGCTGCCGCACACGCAGCATATCCGGTCGTGGATGGGCATTCCGCTGCTCTACGGCAGCCAACTGCTTGGCATGATCACGCTGGATAGCCGCCAGCCGAATTTCTACACCCGCGCGATGGCCGATGTGGCGATGATGTTCGCGACGCAGGCCGCGCAGGCCATCGCCCACGCGCGGCTCTTCGAGCAGATCCGCCGCTTCAACGTCGAGCTCGAGCAGATGGTCGCGGAGCGTACGGCGGCGCTGACGGAGGAGAAAGAGCGCCTCGAAGCGGTCCACACGATCACCACGACGCTGACGGCCTCGCTGGACATCGACGAGATCGTGCTCAAAACGCTGGAGCTGGCCGCGAATGCGGTCGGCGTCCGCCGTGGCTCGGTGCTGATCCGCGACTCGATGAATGATCTGCTGCTGTACCGCGCGGTGCTGACCGAGAAAGAGGGGCTGATCTCGACCGCCGAGCCGTTCAACCTGCCGCCCGGCAATCTGGTGCAGTGGACGCTCGAACACCAGCAGGGCGTGTGCATCGCCGATGTGCGCCACGACTCGCGCTGGGTCGACATCGGCGACCACACCTCCGAAATTCGCTCGTTCCTGGCGGTGCCGCTGCTGGCCGCCGATGTTCCGCTGGGCGTGCTGATGCTCAACAGCAATCAGCCGGGCTACTTCGGCGAGGAGCATTTCCGCCTGCTCTCGACGATCGCCAGCGAGGTGGCGATTGCCGTGCATAACGCCGAGCTCTACAACTTCATCAACGAGCAGGCGACGCGGCTGGCCGAGCTGCTTCAGATCCAGCGCGAAGAGACTGGCAAGAATCGCGCGATTCTCGAATCGATCGCCGAGGGCGTGCTGGTGCTGGATGAGCAGAACACGGTGGTGCTCTACAATCGCGCCGCGACCGAAGTGCTGCAAATCCCCGATGAGATTATTATCGGGCACAGCCTTGACCGCATCGCGAAGTACGGCGGCGATAGCGAAAAGCGCCAGCGCGCGCTGCTGCTCTACGATGCGCTGGCGGAGGGCGTGAGCGGCGCGCAGCGCATCCACGGCCCGCTGCATACGCAGATCGAGATGCGCGGCCAGACGATCGATGCGACCTTCACGCCTGTCACGACGCCCGACGGCCAGCGTATCGGCGTGGCTGCGGTGCTGCGCGACATCACCCGCGAGATCGAGGCCGACAAAGCGAAGCGCGAGTTTATCTCAACCGTCTCGCACGAGCTGCGCACGCCGCTGACCTCGGTCAAAGGCTATGTCGATCTGCTGATGCTCGGCACGGCTGGTCAGATCAACGACTTGCAGAAGAACTTTTTGCAGGTCGTCAAGTCCAACGCCGACCGGCTCAACGCGCTGGTCGAAGACCTGCTGGAAATCTCGCGGCTCGAAAACGGCAAGGTGACGCTCAACATCAAGATGGTCAAGATCGCCGACCTGATCAACGACATCACCGCATCGCTGCGCACCGAGACGGAGCGGAAGGGCATGCAGGTGACGATCGAGATCCAGCCGACGTTGCCCGCGATTGAGGCGGATAACAAGCGCATCAGCCAGGTCTTGACCAACCTGATCTCGAACGCGCACAAATACACCCGCGAGGGCGGCCAGATCACCGTGCGCGCCTTCCAGATCGGCGATGTGATCCAGGTCGATGTCGCAGATACGGGCGTGGGTATTCCATCCGAAGAGCTACCCAAGATGTTCTCGCGCTTCTTCCGGGCGAACAACTCCCTCAAAGATGAAGTTGGCGGCACGGGGCTCGGTTTATCGATCGCAAAGTCGTTTGTTGAATTGCATGGCGGCGATATGTGGGTCACAAGTCAGATCGATGTCGGCAGTACCTTTAGCTTTTCCCTGCCGATCGAGCATCGCCGCCCGCCACGAGACGAGGATACTACGCCAATGAGCGAGGTCGTGCATGCCAGCTAAAATTTTGGTGGCGGATGACGAGCCGGATGTGCTGTTCATGACTGCGTTTACGCTCCGCCAGCTCGGCGGCTTCGATGTGATCGAGGCGCGCAACGGCCAGGAAGCGTTGGAGCTTTCCGAGCAGCACCAGCCCGATCTGCTGGTCCTCGACGTACAGATGCCGCGCATGACCGGCTACGAGGTCTGCCGACACGTCCGCCGACACGCGCGGCTCGCCACAACGCCGGTGATTCTGCTGTCGGCCAAAGGCCAGCAGTACGAGGTGCAGGAAGGCCACGACGCCGGAGCGAATCTGTACATTCTTAAGCCCTACGCGCCGCAGCATCTGGTCGAGGAAGTTAACCGGCTGGTGCTGGCGTAGACCGCCGCAGCGCATTATTCCGGGCCGCGTCGAAGTCGCGGCTTTTTCATCGTTGAAAGTTATCAACCACGCATGAGCGCGATCGTTATTCAGCAGCAAGTAGCGCACTACGAAGTGATCGGACGCGGACAGCCGATCTTGTTTCTCCACAGTTGGCTCGGCTCGTGGCGCACCTGGATGCCAACGATGGAAATGGTTGGGGATCGCTACCGGGCTATCGCGCTCGATTTCTGGGGCTTTGGCGACTCAGCCGCCCGCCGCGAGCCGACCAGGATCGACGATTATGTCGAGCAGGTGATCGGCTTTCTGGACGCGCTCGGCATGCTGCCGCCGCATCTGGTGGGGCATGGCCTGGGCGGGATCGTCGCGATCCGAGCCGCGAGCGCCTATCCTGAGCGCTTTGGCAAAGTCATGGTCGCCGGAACGCCGATTATGGGCGCGGTGCTGCAACAAACGCTCAAGCCCAGCGGCCTGGGACGGCTGCTCAACCGCACCGTCAACACCACCGATCTGTGGGTCAAGATCGTGCGGCAAGCATCAAACGGCGACGACGCTTTCGCCGAGATCGTCGAGGACATCGAGGCCACCAGCCCGGCCACGCTCCAGACGATCATCGACGAGATCACGACGATCGATCTGCGACCGAACATCGAGCGGATGGCCCAGCCGCTGCTCGCGATCTACGGCGGACGGGACCGCATTCTGACCGCCGAGCACGCGCAGCAGATCGCCGACGGCCAGGAGACGTTCCGCCAAGTGCTGACGCTTGAGAAAAGCGGCCATTTTCCGTTTCTGGATCAGTCGGCCCAGTTCAATCGAGCGCTCTTGGAGTTTCTCGGCGGGAGCGATAAAGTGATCGAGCTGAAGGAAATGTGGAAGCGTCGCGTGAGCCAGCGCGAGTTCTTCTAGCAGATGATTGCAACCATCATTTTGATTTCATAGCACCGAATTGAATATCTTAAATGGTGTAGGGGCGTATTGCAGTACGCCCCTACAGTTCGTTATCATATCCCATTGTTCCGATTTTCTTTCACCGACATCAGGAAACATGTTTTTGTTTACAGCCGCGAGCGCGGATCGAGCGCGTCGCGCAGGCCGTCGCCCATGTAGTTGATGCTGAGCACGGTCAAAAAGATCAGCAGGCCCGGCCACAGCACCATGTGCGGCGCGATCTCCAGGTAATTTTGCCCGTCGAAGAGCAGGCGGCCCCAGGTGGGCGTGTCGGGCGGAAAGCCCAGGCCCAGGAACGACAGCACCGACTCGGTGATGATCGCCGCGCCCACGCCCAGCGTCGCCGACACGATGATCGGACCCATCGCGTTGGGCAGAATATGCCGGAACATGATCGCGATCCGCGAGACGCCGATGCAGTTGGCGGCCTCGACGAACTCTTTTTGCTTGAGCGATAGAAACGAGGCGCGCACGATCCGCGCGGTCGGCATCCAGTTCAGCAGCCCGATCACCGTGACGATCAGCACAAAAATGCCCACCTCAGGCCCGAAGTTCTTGCGCAGCGGATCGCGGAACAGAAATATCGTCAGCAGCAGGAGCGGAAGCTGCGGCAGCGCCAGAAACATATCGGTGAAGCGCATCAAAAGCTGATCGACGATCCCGCCGAGGAAGCCCGCACTCGCGCCCACGAGCGTACCGACCAGGATCGAGATCAGCATCGCCGTCAGGCCGACCGCAATCGAGACGCGACCGCCGAAGATCGCGCGCGACAGCAGATCGCGGCCTAAGTCGTCGGTGCCCATCGGATGCACCAGCGTGGAGCCGGTCATCATCGCCTGCACATCCATCGCGTCGCGATCGACACGGTACACCAGCGGCCCCAGGAGCGTCGCCAGTACAAAAAAGATCAGCATCGCCGCGCCGACCATCGCCAGCTTGTGCCGCCGAAAGCGCCGCCACGCATCACCCCACAGTGTGCGCGGCGGGCCGAGCGTGCTTGCCCCAAGCGACCACGTCGCCTGAGCATTCGGTACCGCGCCTGGCTCAATGACCGGATTTGCTTTAGCCATAGGACATTACTCCAAGACACCAAGGTATTGTCGATGAAACGACCGCTGATGGACCTGCCGCGCTAGCTGTAGCGAATACGTGGATCGAGAATACCGTAGAGCACATCGGCCACCAGATTAAAAAAGACCACCAGCACCGCAAAAATAAAGGTGAGCGCCATCACCACCGGTGTATCCGAATTTTGGATCGAGCGTACCAGCAGCTCGCCCAGGCCATTGACCCGGAAGATCTGCTCCGTGACGATCGCGCCCGCAAAGATCGTCGGAATACCAAGCGCGATCAACGTGACGACCGGAATTAAGCTATTGGCGAGCACATGGCGGATGATCACCTTTTGCTCGCTCAGGCCCTTGGCGCGCGCCGTGCGGGTGTAGTCCAGGGGCAGATTGTCGAGCATCGACGCCCGCATAAAGCGCGTGATCGTCGCCGCCTCGAAGAGCGCCAGCACCGTGACCGGCATTGCCATTTGCCTGATCTGTCTCGAAAACGATGCGAGATCCGTCACCCGCAAATTCGTGTCGTACACCAGCGGAAACCAGTTCAATTTTACACTAAAAGTCAGAATAAGTAACAGGCCGGTAAAAAAGGTTGGAACCGAAAAGCCCATGAACGCCAGAGTCGTCGTGATCTGGTCGAAGATTGAATACTGTTTGACCGCCGAGAGAATGCCTACCGGGATTGCAATCAGCACCGCGACGACGTAGGCCACGCCCACGACCCAGAGCGTCTGGGGAATACGCTGCCAGATCAGATTGGTGACAGGTACGCGGCTGGCGAACGAATAGCCGAAGTTGCCTTCTGTCACCACCGATGTCATCCACTTGACGTAGCGGATCGGCCACGGCTGGTTCAGGCCGAACGATTCACGAATCCGGGCACGAACTTCGGCAGGCACGTTGGGATTGGCGGCAAACTGTGCCAGCGGATCGCCGGGAGCGAGCGCGAGAATAGCAAAAATCACAAAGCTGATTACCAGCAGCGTGGGAATGGCAATCAGTAAGCGTCGCGCAACATACGAGCCCATACAGCACCTTTCGTGGAGCCTGGAGTCGACAGATGTCGACTCCAGGCTTGAGCATCACCGCGAGCGTCGCACTACTGCGACATCGTCCAGTCGGCGATGTTCCAAACTTCCGAGTCCCACGGCGTCAGCTCGACGCCCTGGAGGTTCTTCGACTTGCCCGAAGCAACCTGCGGACGCGCCACGAGCGGAATCACGACCACGTCTTCGACGATGATGTCGTTCATCTGGAGCACGATCTCTTTGCGCTTGGCCTCGTCGGTTTCAGTGCGCAGCTGCTCGCACAGCTTATCGTAGTCGGGGTTGGAGTAGCGCTCGTTGTTGTTGAGCTGCCACTGGTTGCTGCGCTGCGCGATCTGCGCGGTGGTCCAGCCGCAGAGGTAGTTGGTCGGATCGGGCTGCTCGTAGTTATTGGTGTACATCTGCACGTCGGCGTAGAAGTGGCCGAACGTGTCGGGGTTGCCCGCGTCGGTGGAGAAGAAGACGCCGGCATCGACGCTCTTCAGCTCGACCGCAACGCCAAGCTGCTCCCAGGCGGCCTTGACCAGCGCCTGCTCCTTCTGGCGCAGCGGGTTGACGGTCGTCTGGTAGAGCACGCTCATCTTGACGCCGCCCTTCTCGCGGATGCCATCCGCGCCGACAGTCCAGCCAGCCTCGTCGAGCAGCTTCTTCGCGCCCTCGATGTCCGGCTCGCACTTGTGAATACCGCCGTAGAGCTGGCTCGGATCGACGTAGGGCGCGGTGGTGATGATCTCACAGGTCGGGCCTGCGCCTGGCGGGTAGAGCGCGGCAACCGCCTTGCGGTCGATCGCCATGCCGAGCGCCTGGCGAACCTTGAGGTCGGACAGGAACGGATGCGGCTGATCGGGCTCGGAGCGCTTGTCGCCCAGCGCCGGATCGGGGTTCGTGCGGTTGATCGCGATACGCTCGACGCTGGAGCCGGGGATCGTCAAGAAGTCGCCCTTGCCGCCGGAAAGCAACTGGTCGAGCACGGGCGCTTCCACCTGCAAGTTCCAGGCGTAGTCGGTATCGCCGGTCTGGAAGACCGCGCGCGCAGCCGAGGTGGCGTCGCCGCCGCCCTTCATCTCGACCGATTTGAAGAACGGCTTGTCGGCATCGCGATAGTTCTCGTTGATGTCGTACGACACGGCATCGCCGGGCTTGAACTCGCGCAGCTTATACGGGCCGGTGCCGATCGGCGCGTTGTTGGCCTGCTGGCATGCGCTGTCGGTCGATGCCTTCTCGCCGACGCAGTTCTCGAACTGCTTCTTCTGGATGATCTGACCGGTAGTGCTGACGAACATCTGGTACGGGTTCGGATTCGGAGCTTCCCAGGTAATCTTGACGGTGCTGGGATCAACTGCCTCGACCGACTTAACGCCCTGGAAGGCCGTGCTGGTGGTGCAGGCGGTCTTCTCGTCGGCGCAGTAGGAATAGGTGAAGGCCACGTCGTCGGCGGTGAAATCGGTGCCGTCCGACCACTTCACGCCCTTTTTGAGCTTCCACGTAACGGTGGTAAGGTCCTGGGCAATGCCGCCGTTGTCGACGGTCGGGATCTCTTCCGCCAGCACCGGCACGGGCGTGCCATCGGGACCGATCGCCGCCAGCGGCTCAAGGATCAGCCGCGATGCGTCGGAGTCCTTGGTGCCCTGGCCCAGGTGGAAGTTGAGGATCGTCGGCGCTTGCCACCATAGCAGGCGCAGCGTCTCACCCGCGCCGCGTCCACCGGCGGCAGGGGCGGCTGACGGCGAAGCCGCCTCGGAAGGAGATGGTTCTGCACTGGCAGAGGGAGCCGCAGACGGAGAAGCGGGCGGCGACTCAGGCGCTGCGGACGCGGCTGGCGCGCTGGGGCTGGGGCTGGCTGTGGTACCGCCGGACTGGGGAGCGCCGCCACACGCGGCAAGGATCGGCAGGATCAACGCGGCCAGCAGCACGAGTGACCAGCGAACGCGAACATGCAAAGTATTCACGGAGCCTCCTTAGAAAAGAGAAGCGACATACCAACAATCGAACCGTTCCGATACGGATGCCGTCAGGAAGCACCACCCCCTTTGCATGAGCAATCTTTATGAGAGATGAGGCGCTATGAGCTATACGTGAGTTCTTGCGATTATATCAAACCATGTCTACGGTTGATCACCCATTAAATCAGGAGGGGGTTCACTGTGTGCGTGTACGTATCGTTCTTCGAGAGGCGCTGCACCACCTATTCAACGAGGTTAAGGCTGGATCTGTGAGCAAGCGCGATTATACCAGAGAACGCGGAATCAGTAAACGCGGGCTTACGCAGCCAGGATTGGCGAGATTGTGAAGAATTGAAATCCAATTTTCGAGTTCTGAGTTTCCCTTATACAGGCCCTCACCCGGGCCGGGGTGCCATGCCCGGAGGGCACCCGGCCTGGCACCCGCCCTCTCCCATTGCGATAGGAGAGGGGAGATGCCTGTGCTTAGTCCTCGCTTGGTTCTTGGTTCTCTTATTCCCCTGTTGTGCGGCCAAAGGGCAGGCGCTAGCGCTTCAGGCGCGGATCGAGCGCGTCGCGCAGGCCATCGCCCAGCAAGTTAAATCCGAGCACCGTCACGATGATCGCCAGGCCGGGAAACGCGGGATACCACCACTTGCCCTGGACCACATAATCGCGCGCTCCGGCGAGCATCGTGCCCCATTCGGGACGCGGCGGGCGCGCGCCCAGGCCCAGAAAGCCGAGCGCCGCAACGCTAATGATCGCGGTCGCCATCGATAGCGTCGCCTGCACCAGCAGCGGCGCGAGGCTGTTGGGCATGATATGGCGGAACAGAATACGGCTGCCGGGCGCGCCGATCGTCTGCGCCGCCGTTACAAACTCCTGGTTGCGCAGCGAGATCACCGTCGCGCGGCTAATGCGGGCGAAGATCGGGATCTCGACGATGCCCACGGCCAGCATCGCGTTGAACAACCGCTGATCGAGCACCCTGCCGACGCCGGGCAGGCCCGCCAGCGCATTGAAGAGCTGCGTCGAAAACGAGTCCGGGCCGCTGGCCGCCGTGGTGATCGCAATCGCCAGCAGGATACTGGGAAAGGCCAGCATAATATCCATGATCCAGACCGCGACCATATCGAACCACCCGGCGACGTATCCGGCGGTCAGGCCCAGCAGCGTGCCGAACACCACCGCAAATAAGACCGAGAAGATGCCGACGGTGAGCGAGATCGGCGCGCCGTGGAGCACGCGCACGAACAGATCGCGGCCCAGCTCGTCGGTGCCGAAGGGCAGCGACCAGGTATCGGCCTTCAAGCGGGTGCGCGTGGCCTGATCCATCAGCATCGAGGGCGGCTGCAAGCGCTGGCGCAAGTTGCGGTCGCGCGAGGGATCGTAGGGCATGAGCGCCTGAATAAACACGGCCAGCAAGATCAGCGCGACGCTGATCGCGAGGCCGATCCGCCCCGCAGAGCTGCTGATCAAGCGCCGCCACGCATCGCGCCACAAGCTGCGCTGCGGACGCTCGGCTTCGGCCTGTGGCGCTGCGGTTTGGGCCGCTGTCGTCATACTTCCTCCTAACGTCTAGCGGTGCTGAATGCGCGGGTCGAGAAACGCATACGACAGATCGACCAGCATATTGACGATCACGAACAAGAACGCCACAAAGATCACACCGCCCTGCACCACTGGATAATCGCGGCCCTGCACGCCGGTATAGAGCCAGGTGCCGATCCCCGGCCATGAGAAGACCGTCTCGGTCAGAATCGCGCCGCTGAGCAAGAAGCCAAGCTGCAAGCCGACGATCGTCACGACGGGCAGCAGCGCATTGCGCAGCGCGTGGCGCGTCACCACCACCCGCTCGCGCAGCCCTTTGGCCCACGCGGTACGCACGTAGTCCTGGCTGAGCACCTCAAGCATCGCCGAGCGAGTCATCCGCGCGATGATCGCCAGCGGCACCGTCGAAAGCGCGACCGAGGGCATGATCAGATGCTTGATCGCGTTCCAGGTCAGATCCAGCCGCCCTAGCAGCAGGCCATCGAGCACATACAGGCCGGTAATTTCGCGAAAGCCACGGCTAAACTGCGCGTCGAGGCGCTGGCTGACCGGCAGGATGTGCAGATTGACCGCGAATAAATATTGCATCATCAGGCCCAGCCAGAAGATCGGGATCGACACGCCGATCAGCGCCAGCAGCACGCTCCCGGCATCGATCCACGAGCCGCGCCGGATTGCGGCGACCATCCCGATCGGCACGCCCACCAGCACCGAGATCGTCAGCGCGGCCAGGGTCAGCTCCAGCGTCGCCGGAAAGCGGGTGCGTAGCTCGGTGTTGACATCGGTGCGGCGAATGATCGACGTGCCGAAATCGCCTCGCGCCAGCTCACGCATGAAATTGAAATACTGGGTATCGAAAACATTGCGCTGGCCGCTGAAGTCGAAAAACAGCTTCTTGTCGAGGCCAAGCTGAATCTCCAGCTCTCGAACCTGGCGCGGCGTTGCGCGCTCTCCCAGGATCGTGATCGCCGGATTACCGGGGATCAGGCGCAGCACCAGAAAGACCAGAAACGAAATGCCCAGCAGCACCGGGATCAGGCCAAGCACACGCCGGATGGTATAAGCAAACATACAGATGTACCAGATCGGAAGAACGAAGGCTGTACATGACAGCCTTCGCTCTTCAAAGACTCAACGACTACTTTTCGATCGACAGCGTTCTCCACGGCTCGTGACCGAACGGCGATGGCGTCCAGCCCTGGAGCGCCTTCTTCGCGCCATAGACCGGCGGCGCGTGGACGATCGGAATGGTCGGCACGTCCTGCCGGATGATGTCGCCCGCCTTCTTGAAGTTCTCGGCGGCCTCCTCCTGCGACTTGGCGGTACCGCCATTCTCAAGGATCGTGATCAGCTCCTGGTTCTTGTAGCCCTGCTTCAGCTCGACGGTCGGGCCGAAGAAGACGTACAGGAAGTTGTTCGGATCGGCATAGTCGCCGGTCCAGCCCAGCATCCACATGCCGTTCTTCTTGCCCGCGTCGACGTTGTCGAGATACGCGCCCCAGTCCTCGGTCTTCAGCTCGACCTTGATGCCAATATCGGCAAGCTGCGCGGCGAAGGCCTCGGCGACCGGCTGCGGCGTCGGGAAGTACGGGCGCGAAACCGGCATGTACCAGAACTCAAGCGCGCTCTCCGTGCCGTCCGAGAGCGTCATCGTGTCGAAGCCGTCGGGGAAGCCCGCCTCGGCCAGCAGCGCCTTCGCCTTTTCGGGATCGTAGGGGTACGGATCGTCGCCCTCAGGCCGCGCCCAGGACAGACCTTCGGGCAGGAAGCTCTGCGCGACCTCGCCGACGCCGCCGTAGAAGGCATCCAGAATTTCCTGCTTGTTGATCGCGTGGGCAATCGCCTGCCGGACCTTGGGATTATCGAGCGGCTTGCTGTTGAGGTTCATCGCGATGTAGGCGATGTTGAACGGCTCGACCTTCACATCCTGAAGATTGGCGTCGCTCTGCAACGTCTCGCGCGAGTCGGGCGGCAGGTTGACCGAGAAGTCGATCGAGCCGGCCTGGAGCTCGGCGACGCGCGCCGGAGCATCGGCGATGAAGCGCACGATCGCGCCGGGCATCTTGGCCTTCTCGCCCCAGTAGTCGTCGTTGCGCACCAGAATAATATTCTGGCCGGGCGTCCACGACTCAAGCTTGAACGGGCCGGTGCCCACCGCCTCGCCGCCGGGCGTGCCGTACTTCTCGGCGTTCTTCTTGACCACCTCCGGGCTGGAGAGGCCGAAGTAGCTCGACGAGAGCACATCTGCCAGCAGCGGGAAGGAGCGCTTCATCGTGATCTTGACGGTGAAATCGTCGACCTTCTCGATCCCTTCCCAGGCAGTGGTATCGCTGCCCGCGAAGCCGCCGAAGATGTCGTTGAACGCCTGGAAGGTCTTACCCTTATCGCGGTAGCCGAACTCGAAGCTCGGATCGGCCATGCGCTGGAAGTTGAAGACCACCGCATCTGCGTTGAAATCGGTGCCGTCGTGGAACTTCACGCCCTGACGCAGCTTAAAGGTCCACTCGGTCGAGTCTTCGTTGGCCGTCCACTCCTCGGCCAGCAACGGCTGCGTGCCGACCTTGCCCTCGACGCGGCCAACCAGCGTCTCCTGGATCTGGTCGGTGACGACCAGCGCCTGGCCCGACGTGGTATCCATCGAGTCGAGCAGGTCGGGCTCGCCCGGATTGCCGTACACCAGGAAATTAGCCGTATCGCCGCTTTCGCCGGTGGTGCCGGTGGCGGGTGATGCCTCTGCTGAGCCTGACGGAGAAGGAGAAGCGTCGGTGGCGGGTGATGCCGACGCGGATGGTTCGGGAGATGCCGAAGGTAATGTGTCGCCAGCGGGCGCGCTGGCTTCGGGAGTCGTTGCAGCGCCGGGTGTCGCAGTGCCGCCACATGCGGCCAGGATCGGCAGCAGCAGCGCGAGCAGCAAGAACGCCGAAAACCGCATACGCAGAGATATAGGTTTCACGGAGCCTCCTTAGCGAGATCTAAAACAAGCGGGTAGACACGTCGCATTCGTTCGTAGCCTGCTATGTTATTCACACCTCCTTGATCGGATCGGTTTAATCGATGAACCTATGCGGTGTCAGTGAGCGGGCAATTATAACAGACAACGCGCCAGAGACGATCGCATACCCCGGCAGCACAGGCCATGCCGGGTAGATCCCCCGGTCCAGGTCCAGCAAGCGGCATACCAGCAGCGCGCCGGGCGGTTGCTTTTGACTCTCACAGGTGTTCTTGCTACACTTGCGGCGGAGAGCCAAGAACCAAGAACCGGGTGCCAGACCGGGCGCCCTTTGGACGAGCAAAGAACAAAGAACAAAGCGAGAACTCAAAACTCAAAACTTGAAACTTGAAACTTGAAACGTTGAACTTTGCGCTCGAAACGTGCCGCTAAAGGAATGCTTATGCAATCTGAATCGATCTCGGTTACGCTGCCCCGCCGGGGCTTCCGGCCTCAGCTTGGCTGGCTGGCCTACCTGCCCGCCGTGCTGCTGCTCTGGATCGGCAGCGGCCTGGCGCTACCCCGCGTGCTGGAAGCCCTCACGCCCCGCGTCCAGGGCTTGATCACCATTTTTCTGGGCATCTTCATCGAGGCGCTGCCCTTCGTCGCGGCGGGCGTGCTCGTCTCGTCGATCATCGCGGTCTTTGTCAGCGATGAGCTGATCCAGCGGCTCACGCCCACCGATCCCTTCCGCGCGGCGCTCGTCGGCTCGGTGCTGGGCATGGCGTTTCCCGTCTGCGAGTGCGGCACCGTCCCGACGACCCGCCGCCTGCTGCACAAAGGCGCGCCGCTGCCGTTCGGCGTGGCGTTTTTGCTGGCCGCGCCGGTGATCAACCCGATCGTGATCGCCTCGACCTTCGTCGCGTTCAACGGCGACTGGCTGATGGTCGGCGGGCGGGTTGGCCTCACGCTGCTGATCGCGATTAATGTGGCGCTGGTGATGAGCTGGCTGCCGCGCCAGCAAGCGCTGCTGGCACCGGGCGTGGCGCATAGCGGCGCTGGCTGTAGCTGCGAGCATCACGCGCAGCGGCGCTCCGTGGCGGGCGTGTTGCAGCACAGCGCCGAGGAGCTGATCGAGATGAGCCGCTGGCTGGTGCTGGGCGCGCTGCTGGCCGCGACGCTGCAAACGTTCGTGCCACAGTCTACGCTGCTGAGCATCGGCGGCGGCGAGATCGTCTCGGTGGTGGTGCTGATGGCGCTGGCGGTACTGCTGTCGGTCTGCTCGACCGTGGATGCGTTTCTGGCGCTGGCGCTGAGCCAAACCTTCGGGCCGGGCGCGCTGCTGGCCTTTCTGGTCTTCGGCCCGATGATCGACATCAAGAGCACACTGATGTTCCTGACGACGCTCTCAGGCCGCGCGGTGGCGCTGATCATCGCCCTGGTAGTGCCGCTGGTGCTGGCAGCGGGCGTTGCGATTAACTTATTGATGATGAGGTAGCGCCATGACGACCCTGCGTGCGCAACCGACAACGACCAACTGGGCAGCCTTGATCGAGGGCTGTATCCTGGCCGGGCTTGGCGCGATGCTGCTGCGCAAGACCTGGGACGGCCAGTTGCCGCTGTATATTCACCCGCGCTACACGACGCTGTTGCTGGCGACCTCGATCCTGGTCCTGCTGATCGGCGCGTTCCGGCTGTGGCAGACCGGCGAGGGCGCGCAGCCGCTGCGCGGGCGGCTCAGCGTCTATGGCCTGCTGCTGGCTCCGCTGCTGCTGGGTGTCCTGATCCCGGCCAAGCCCGCCGGATCGGCGCTAGTCGATCCGCGCCAGATGAATAACGTCGGGCGCGGCTACACCAAGCCAAGCGCGCTGGCGAACGACGACTCGACCAAGTGGACGCTGTACGACTGGCTTTTCGCGCGCTACACGCTCAAGCCCGACGAGGCCAGGGGCAAGGCGGTGGATGTGGTCGGCTTTGTGTATCGCGATCCCAACGGCCAGCAGACAGCCGCCGACGAGTTTTATGTCGTGCGCTACACGCTGGCCTGCTGCGTCGCCGACCGTACCAACGTCTCGCTGCCGGTGAAGTGGTCCGACGCGACCACGCTGCCCAACGACCAGTGGGTGCGCGTCACGGGCAAGATCGACCTGCGCCCTGGCGAGGGGCCGCCGGAGTTTGTCGTCACCGAGGCGCGGGTCGAGGCCGTGCCGCAGCCGAGCGAGCCGTATCTGTACCCGTAGCCGCCCAGTCGGCGACGGCGCTACCAAGATAGAGAAGGGCGTCATCCGGTGTGGATGACGCCCCTCGTATTCTGTGTCGTCGTGAATAGTACGAAAAAACTGCCGAGTATACCCTACAACGATCGGAGCACTCGCCCCAGCCGCCCGATACCCTCTTCGATCAGCTCCGGCGGGCAGTTCGAGAAATTCAGGCGCATACAGTTGGCACCCTGGCGGCTATTGCCGACGGCGAACGCATGGCCGGGGATGAACGCGACGTTCTCCTGCTCGACGGCAACCCTGAGCGCCTCGCCGGTATCCACCGTCGACGGCAGCTCAACCCAGAAGAACATGCCGTGCGATGGCTTCTTCCAGCGCGCCTCGCGGGGAAAGTGCCGCTCAAGCGCAGCGTGCATCGCGTCGCGCCGGATGCCGTACTCTTGGCGCAGCGTGTCGAGATGCGCGGGCAGATGGCCCGCATCCAGGTAGGCGCAGATCGCGCGCTGGGTAAAGGTCGACGTGTTGATGTCGCTCGACTCCTTGATCACGCTGAGCTTTTCGATCAGCTCTTCGGGCACGATCAGCCAGCCGACGCGCAACGTCGGCATCAGCGTTTTGGAGAAGGAGCCCAGGTAGAAGACCCACTGATCGTCGAGCGCGCGCATCGGCGGCGCGCCCTGCCCATCGTAGTAGAGGAAGCCGTAGGCATCGTCTTCGAGGATCGGCATGTGGTATCGGCGGGCTAGCTCCACCAGGCGCGACCGCTTCTCGGCGCTCATGCTGATGCTCAGCGGATTGTGGCCCGCGCTCATCGCATACATGAACGCAGGCCGCGCGCCCGACGCCAGCAGCGCCTCGACCGCGTCGACGTCCACCCCGGTTTCAAGATCCGTCGAAACGGTCAAGATCTCAGGCTGGAACGGCGCAATCGCCTGCTGGAGGCCGCTATAAATAATCTCCTCGGTCAACACCTGCCCGCCGGGGTCCAGCAGCAGATGGATCAGCAGATTCATCGCCTGCTGAGCGCCTGTGGTGATGAAGACCTGCTCTTCGCAGCAGGTAACGCCGCGCTGCTGCATCAGCCTGACGATATGCGTCTTGAGTGGCCGCAGAGTCGGCTGGTACTGAAACGCAACCGGATCGTTGCTCACGACCTGCGCCACGGCCTGCGCGAAATGCTCCTTTGGGAACAATTCTGCCGCCGGAAGGCCCAGCGCAAACGAGAGCAGGCCGGGACGCGCTAACAGCGCCAGCATGTCCTGGATCGCCGACGGCTGAAGCGATCGAGCCCAGCCAGCCAGCGGGATCGGTTCCGTCGAAGGCGAGACTGTATCAAGCATCGAGCATTCTCCTAGAATGTTCCACGTAGCTCTTGCTCGCGCTCGACGGCCTGGAAGAGCGCCTTGATGTTGCCGCCGCCAAAGCCGCGCGCGCCATTGCGCTGGATCAGCTCCAAGAACATCGTCGGGCGGCTCGTCACCGGCTTGGTAAAGATCTGCATCAGCGAGCCCCAGTCATCGCGATCGACCAGAATGCTTAGCTCGCGCAGGTTAGTCATCAGCGCGGGGTCCAGCTTCCCGACGCGATCTTCCAGCAGATCGTAGTACGCGCCTGGCGTGCGCAGGAAGCGGATACCGCGCGCTTGCCAGGCGCGCATCGTCGTGACAATATCATTGGTCAAAAACGCGAGGTGCTGCGTGCCCGCGCCGTTGTGATAGTGCAGGTACTCCTCGATCTGCGACTTCCGCTCCGACATCGACGGTGCGGGCTCGACCAGCGGAAACTTGATACGCTGGCCGCTATCCTCGACCACCTTGGAGTTCATCGCGCTGTGCTCGGTCGAGATCATCTCTTCAAGCATCTCGTGGAAGCTGAGCACCTTCTTGTAGAAATCAACCCAATAGTCTAGCTGTCCGGGCTCGATGCCGACCGCGACGTGATCGATCTCGACCAGGCCCGTCGGCTCGGTTGCCAGCGCGCTGCTAAACTTATGGTAGCCGGGGAAGAAGATGCCCTCGTACTCGTTGCGCTGCACGAACGAGTGAACGGTATCGCCGTAGGCTGCGATCGTCGCTTTGATCACGCGGCCCTTCTGGCCCTCGAAGACCGTCGGCTCCAGCACCGGCCTTGCGCCGTGACGCACCGCAGCTTCAAAGACAGCCGTGGCATCATCGACCTCAAAGGCAATATCTTTGACGCTATCGCCATGGATCTTGACGTGCTCGGCGATCGGGCTATTGCCGTCCAGCGAGCCGGTCAGCACCAGGCGAATATCGCCCTGGGTGAGCACATACGAAGCCTTGTCGCGAACTTTGGTTTCCAGGCCGGCGTAGGCTACCGGCGTGAAGCCAAAGACCGTCTGATAATAGTGCGCTGCCTGGACCGGATTGCCGACGTAGAGTTCAACGTAGTCAAAGTATTTCAGCTTCAGCACGTTATGTGGCTGTGCTGCGATCTCCTCAAGCTGCGCGACTGTCATGGGGGGACCTCCATAAGTGTGTAGATTTTCGGAAATGGAGATGATGCCGTCATCACCTCGTTCGTAGGATTAATCCCGCGCAGGCGCTTTTTATTGCTCTGCCGGGCATCGACCGAGTAAATCCACGATCGGGGCCGATTGTTAAGGTGCGGCAGCGACCTCCGCAGGCTACACAGAGCGTCTATTCCAACGTCTGGGAATCGATCCGAACAAGGGCGAATTCAAGATCAGGCTATACGCGCCCACCGACTTCGGCATATCTGCCGCACATATACGATCCGGAAAGAGTATAGCACCATCTACCGATAGAGGCGACTCATCCCAGGGCGAGGTGAGGGACATGATGATACCAGCCAACGCCAGCAAGGTCCTGTCGTCGCCGTGCTGCTGGCGTCCGCGAGCCGATGGTGGCACGCGCCGGGCAATGCACGATCCGCATGACCGCCTGGGCATGGCACAGGGCAAGGTCGCTCGCCTCACGCGCCGATCAGCCAGGTACGATTGTGTCACACACCCCAATCCGCCACCGCGTGCGCGTCGTGATGCGGCCTCGAACCTTTGCCATGAATTGATAAGCGGTCGATCCGCTTGCAGGTCGGCACTGACCCTCAGTGGATTTCGGGCAACAACCCGATCAGCGCCCTATCGCCGACATACTCTGTCAGCGCCAGATGATCCTGGTTGTTGCCTGGATGATAGTACCCAAAAGGTAGGCCTTGTACCAATGACCGGTTGAGTAGCTCTGCATCTAGAACTGCCATGCATGGTAGGTCGCAGATGGTTAAATAAAGTATAAATGTCCTGTCAATTTAAATTTGGTAAAAATCTAGATTTGGTAAATGGCGACACAGCCGACCGAGCGGCTATACTCATCGGGCCGCAAGCGCGCTACCGTCCAGCCTCTCGCTTATGCGCCTGTGCCATGCTCAACTTAAAGCGGTCAAATGCGGGTATGATGATTACAGAACAGGAGTCAGGAACCCTCAATGAGCTTGGAACAGATCAACGATCATCCAGTTGTCGATGATCATATTTTGCCTGTCATGGCCGGGCTGATCGAGCCTCAGGCCATCAATCGGCAGCCAAACGGAACGATCGTCGTGCGCGGGAGGCTGCTGACCAGCGCCGAGCGCGTGTATCGCCCGCTGCGAGCGCGCTTCGAGACGCTTGGCTACACACCGTTTATCCGTCCGCACGCCGACGGCGTAGAGCTGATCGCCGCGCCGGGCGTGATCGAGCGACAGCCGTTGCGCTGGCGCCTCAATCTTGTGCTGTTTATCGCTACGGTGCTGAGCGTGCTGCTGATCGGCGCGCTGAACGAGATCGGCGCGGCTGGCCTTGAGCTGAGCGCTGTGCTGCGCGATCCCAGATTGCTTGGCCTGGGCATTCCCTTCACCGCAACGGTGATCGGGATTCTGGCGACGCACGAGATGGGACATTATGTTGTCAGCCGGCTGCGGGGCGCGCCCGCGAGCCTGCCCTACTTCATCCCAATGCCGCTTTCGCTCACGGGCACGATGGGCGCGGTGATCGTGCAGCGCGAGCCGTTTGAAGATCGGCGGACGCTGCTGGAGGTGGCCGTAGCGGGTCCGCTGGCCGGGCTGGCGGTGGCGATCCCGCTGCTCTTCTACGGCCTGGCGACCTCGACAGTCGCGCCCGCGCCGGATGGGCCGTACTACCTCGAAGGCAACTCGCTCTTGTACGCGGCGGCGAAGTATCTGGTCTTTGGGCAATGGCTGCCGAACGGCAGAGTGGATGTCCAGCTCAACCCCGTGGCGTGGGGCGCGTGGATCGGGCTGCTGGTGACGATGTTCAATCTGCTGCCCGCCGGGCAGCTCGACGGCGGACATATCGCCTACGCGCTCTTTGGCAAGCGAGCCGAGTGGTTGGCGTACGCGATCATGCTGCTGTGCCTGGGCCTGGGGCTTACCGGGGCGACGACCTGGCTGATCTGGGTGCTGCTGATCGGCCTGATGGGGCCGCGACACCCGCCGCCCTTCAACGACCTGGTCAAGCTGCGGCCAGCTCATATCGTGCTGGGAGTCGTCGGGCTGATCACCTTTGTGCTGTTGTTCATGCCCGAACCGCTGCGGCTGATTCAGTAGCGGCGACTCGACGACAGGCCGCGACCTGCCCTGAAGCCGGGCAGGTCGTTGGTGTGCTGCAGGAGTGAAATATTATGCCGAGTGCTGCGGCGCGGCGGCGACAGGCTCGTCGATGCCTTCGACGGGCGCGCTCCGACCAGGCGCGAACATAAACAGCAGATTGAGCACGATGCCGAAGAGCGCTGCCGTGGCGATGGCTGGAAGGTTATAGCTGCCGACTGGGATCGAGCCGTTGGCGAAGGCGCTGCCGCCGATGCCGATCACCAGGATCGTCGCGCCGATCGCAAGCTGGCGCGGATTGAACAGATCGACCCGCTCCGATTGCATCAGGGCCACACCTTGCAGGCCGATCACGCCGAAGAGGTAGATCGCCAGGCCGCCGACGACCGCCGTCGGGATCGTGCCGACGAGCGCGGCCAGCTTGCCGATAAAGCCCAGCAGCATCGCGATCACGCCCGCAGTCATCAGCACCGGGGCCGAGTAGTTGCGGGTGATCGCCATCAGCGAATTGTTCTCGCCGTAGTTGGTCCCGGCGCAGCCGCCAAGCGCGCCGTTGACGAAGTCGCCCAGGCCGTCGAGCATCAGGTTGAGGCCGATCAGCCGCCGAATGCCAAGCGGCGGTCGGTGCAGCTCCTCGGCCAGCTTATCGACGTACAGGCTGATCTGGTAGAGATGCGCTGTCGATTCGGGGATCGTCGCAATCGCGATCGGCGCAATCGCCAGCATCGCGGTGAGCGCCTGGGGATGGGTAAAGTCCGGCAGGCTGAAGTTGGGCACCGCAAACCAGGGCGCGGTGGCAACGTTGCTGAAGTCCACCAGCCCGACGGCGAAGGCGATTGCGTAGCCGCTCAGCGCGCCGATCAGCACGGGCAGCATGCCCAGCAGGCCACGGCCCTGCAAATAGACCGAGGCGCAGACCGTGATCAGCAGCGTCGCCAGCGCCACCACGAACCAGGAGCCGCCCTGCGCCGTGAGATTATCGCCCAGGCAGCACGCGCCCGTCGCCATGTCGAGCGCGGCCTTTGCCAGCGCAATGCCGATCACGATCGCCATCGAGCCGGTGATGATCGGCGGCAGAATGCGATCGAGCACGCCGCGACCAACCTGGCGGATCAGCAGGCCAGTCAGGATCGACACGAACGCGGTGGCGATGATGCCCGCCTGCGCGACGGGCACGCCGTAGAGCTTGACGATCGCCGCGACGGGCACGATATAGGCGAAGCTGGAGCCGTAGTACAGCGGGATGCGGCCCCTGGACAGCAGGAGCGCGAGCACCGTCGCCAGGCCGCTGGCAAAGAGCGTCACGCCGACATCGAAGCCGGTCAGGATGGCAACCAACACCGTGGCCGGAAACATCGTCACCACATGCTGCAAGCCGAGGCTGATCATCGCGGGAGCAGCGGGGCGATCTTGCGGGAGGTAGCCTTGGACAAGCGGGCGGGCCATGGAGATCCTCCTAGAGCAGGCTGCGAAAAAGCTTCCCACGGCGGGAAGCTTCGAACTACACAGTACTGGAGAGCACAAGCAGATTGCACCTGCAACCAGCGGCAGGCTGCCGATCTACGAGCCGGGCGGGCATGGTGCGCGCACTATAGCATCACACGTCTACGCTGTCAACGAGGTGTGCTAATCTTAAAAGCCAAGGGCATTCGCAGCGTGAATCCGACGCTTTGCAGCAGCATATTGCTACATACACTGCTGCTATAGTCTACTTCTTCTCGTACACGCCGATCGTAGATCGTAATCGATCTGAGTATTGGTAGATTTCGTCGATGCCTCCAATCTGTATTTTTGTTTCCTTCCGCTGCTCGTTATCAAACAACCCTAGATATTTTTGCGGACCGTTGAAGTAAAGGCGACAAATAGGTCTTCTATTGTTGTCATCAAGCAGTACGCTACAATAACTCTGCACATCACGCAGGACAACACGCTTGGCATCAACGACACCATACAATACAGCTTTGACGACGTAATATGCCTGCATTTCATCCGCTGTAGTGACGACAGAAAGTTGCTCCTGAGCTGTTTTGCTTTCTTCGGCTGGGAGTGGTGCAGTTATTTGCTGCTCTGCTGGAGTGAGCTGTGTATCTGTACCAAGCGCTGATTTCAGACGCTCATTGATTTGATCATTGATGAAACGTTTGAGAGCACGTCGCGTTATTTGCGTAAACTGATCTCGGATAGCGGGTGTTAGACGCCCGCTATACACTTGTGATGCGAAGAATTTAACAAACTCTTCGGATGGCTGTTGTAGTTGGTCCGCCATGATACGTTGGATTTCACGGCTATATTTCAACTCACTAGCAGTTGTCAAGATGCCATTGAGATCATAAGCAGACTTGGTAAACTTCTTCAGTTCCTCAACATCTTGCTCACGTATATCAAGCATGTTGAACTCAAAGAAGGGTCTGGCATCCATTTTATTGGGAGCTTCAAGGTCAGTGAAGAAGCGATACGAGATGCCATTTGTGAGTACACCAAAACGTGCTTCGGTAACACTGAAATAACGGTACAATTGCGACGCATGTTCTTTATTGAGGTCCGCGCCATGCCATTTACACTCAAAGAGGATGATAGGCTTTCCATCTTTCAAGATGGCATAATCCACCTTCTCGCCCTTTTTCAAGCCAACATCGGCATGCAGTTCAGGTGTAACCTCTGTGGGATCGAAGACGTTGTAGCCAAGGGCACTGATGAACGGCATAATCAAAGCATTTTTCGTCGCCTCTTCAGTTTGAATATGAGGTAACTGTTTTTGGATACGAGCCGACAGTTCGCGAATTTTGTCAATAAAGTCCATGTGAACAACTCCTGGGGGTGGGGCTAAAGAGTAACATAGCAGCGTTAGTGTAACATATGTCTGCAATAGTCAAACGCGCTCATACCGAAAAGGTTACGCCGCCGTGGTAGGATGATGGTGTGCGTGCCGCAGAAGGTATCGCTGTTTGTCGCACCAGCGAGATACACGAGGGAAACGCTATGCCCGCGCAACTCCAGGCCATGCTCGAAGCAGCCGCCGCGCTGCACGATCACCTGTGCCCGCGCCAGGTGCTTGGGGTGCGCATCGGGGTCTACGCCGGGGAGCTGCTCGGCCTCGATCTGCCGCAGCGCGACAAGCGCCTGTGGACCTTCGTCGAGAGCGACGGCTGCTTCGCCGACGGCGTCGCGGCGGCGACCGGCTGCTGGCTGGGACGGCGCACCCTGCGCCTGGTGGATCTGGGCAAGATCGCGGCGACGTTCGTCGACACGCAGACCGGGCGCGCGGTGCGGATTCGCCCCTCACCTTATGCGCGCGATCGAGCCATGCAGCACGCGCCGCACGCGGCAAGTCGCTGGCACGCCTACCTCGACGCCTACCAGACGATGCCGACGACCGATCTACTGGACGCTCAGCCCGTGGTGCTGACGGTCGAGATGGCGAAGATCATCAGCCGCCCCGATGTGCGCGTCATGTGCCAGCGCTGCGCCGAGGAGATCATCAACGAGCGCGAGGTGCTGCGCGCCGGAGCGGTGCTCTGCCAAAGCTGCGCCGGAGACGCCTACTACCGCAGCGCCGACGAGCAGCATTGACGGATCGGTCGGTCATCGGTGTACCCAGAGCGTATGCCATATGACACTACAACGTCAATCCTCAACCCGAATCTCTCGATCCGCAATGTTCGGCTCGGAACGCATTCGACCTGCCACCTGAAGGAGTCGCAACCTTGCACTGGCTATCGTCGCTCATACGAGCTTGCGCTTGTTTTGTGCGCGGCGCATGATCGGGAGGATGAGCATGAATGCGGCGCTACGGTCGCGGCTGCCGCGCTTCATCGCGCTGGCGCTGCGGTCGGGCTATGGCTGGCTGGGAGCAGGCGGCCTGGGTGCGCTGATCGTCGGCGGCGTAATGGCTGGCCCTATCTACGACGCAATCTTACACGCGGTGTTCGTCGGCTTCGTGATCAGCATGATCCTGGGCAACACCATGCGGCTGGCACGTCGCGCAACGCACGATCCAGCGCGCAGCGCGGCGCAGGTGCCACGAGGAGTATCAGGCTCGTCGCGCCAGGCCGTGTTCAAAGTTTCGAGTTCGGGATTTCCCTTGTTCTTTGCTCTTTGTTCTCTGTGCTGTGTTCACCACCTGCGTGGATCGAGCAGAATGAATGGGGGTCCACCCGAGCGACCATGCGGCACCAGATCGTAGCCGAAGCGCTGGGTGGTCAGCAGGCCCATGTCGATCGTCGTGGCGGGCAACGCGCGCCTTCGCATCTCCTCCTCCTCGCATCACCTGACCAATATTCAGGGCATTGACAGGCCAATCCGCCAAGTTGCCCTACCGCAGCGGCTCGCCGCGAACGGTCGGCCAGAGGCCGCGCCGCCGTCGATGAACGCTCAGGTAGCTCCAGCCGTCGTCGGTCGAGCGCATCGAGCGCTGCGCGCCTTTGGGGATCAGCAGCGCCATACCCGGCACGAGCCGATAGGTCGCGGCGTTGACCGTTACCTCGCCGCTGCCCTGCACGCCGATCAGCAGCACATCGACCTCGTCGTTGACATGTGGCGCGATCTGCTGCGGCGACGGCCAGCTCAACAGCGTCAGATCCAGATCGGCGCTCTCGTGGCTCCAGCGCGGGCCGCTCTGATGGGCGGCGACGGCCAGCGCTGCGAGATCGACCAAAATGGCGCTCGGTAGTGGTGGTTGTGTACTCATCGGCATCCAGAAATGGTTAGATGTCTGCAACCTCGGCTAGCTGCGACACTGTCGAAAGTGCGTACGTCTGAGCGCGCAGGGATGCAGGCAACATCAGCGGGGAGCAACGTATGCCCAGAAGCTCGCAGCAAGCGGCGTGCCTTGATCGCGCCCGGGTGATAGAGATTTTGCAGTATGTGCCGCAATCGCGCAACCACGGATCGTAGGGCTGCTAACGACAACGCGAGGACATCCTCACGGACGCCCCGCGTTATGTCTATGAAAGCCCCAGGCAGGGCACGACGCTAGCTGTGGCGCAGCGCCCTCAGGATAAACAAAAGATTGGCGGGTCGCTCGGCCAGCCGCCGCATCAGGTAGGGATACCATGCCTCGCCGAAGGGCACATAAACGCGGACCTTGTAGCCGTCTTTGATTAACTGCTGCTGAAGGTCGCGGCGCACGCCATAGAGCATCTGAAACTCGTAGCGCCCGTGATCGATCTGCTGCTCGCGGGCAAAGGCTTTGATCCAGTCGATGATCGCGCTATCGTGAGTCGCCAGGCCGGGATAGTTGCCGTCGCAGACCAGCCGCCGGGCCAGGGCGATGTAATTCTTGTCTACGTCGGCCTTCTGCGGGTAAGCGACCGACGGCGGCTCGTTGTACGCGCCCTTGCACAGCCGCACGCGCGCCTGTAGGTCGATCGTCCGCTCGATGTCCGCCGCGCTGCGATAAAGATACGACTGGATCACCACGCCGACGTTTTTACGCCCCTCGGCGACGAACATCTGCTCGAAGATGTCGAGCGTCACCTGGGTATAATCCGAGCCCTCCATGTCGATCCGCACGAAGTTATCGTGGCGCTGCGCGGCGTCGAGGATCGCGCGCAGATTGGCCTCGCAGGTCGAGCGGCTGACGTCCAGGCCCAGCGCCGTCAGCTTCAGCGAGACGTTGCACTTGAGGCCGCGCTGCCCGATCTCATCGAGCAGGCCGATGTACGTTTGCCGAACCGCCGCCGCCTCTGCGGCGGACGTTACGTTCTCGCCAAGATAATCGAGTGTCACCAGGGCTCCCTGGCTGTTCAACTGCGCAACAGCATCAAACGCTTGCTCAGCTGTCTCACCGGCAACGAAACGACGAGCCAAAGGGCGCGACAGTCTGCTCCGCATGATTTGGCGGCGCAGGGTATGATTGCCGGCGAGCCAGAGCAAGCTATTCCGCATCAACATACATCAACTCCATTGTTGATCGCTAAGATCATGTGTGTCCTTTAGTATAAACGAAGTTACCCCTTTCGATCCGCACATAATATGCCAGCGCCGAATCGCCGATCAGGTCAAACAAACACCGCCGGATCGCATGATCCGGCGGCATTTGACGAGACGTGAACCGCTAGTAGGTCGGGAGCGAGGGATCGATCTCCTGCGCCCAGCGCAGAATGCCGCCCTCCAGGTTCTTGACATCGCGAAAGCCCGCGTCCTTGAGCAACTGCGTCGCCTTGGCCGAGCGTGCGCCGCTCTTGCAGTGGACCACGATCGGCGCGTCGCGATCGTACTCGTGGAGATGCGCGGGCAGCGTCGCCAGCGGGATCAGCCGCGCCTGCTCAAGGCGGACGATCTCCCACTCGTGCGGCTCGCGCACGTCGATCACCCGCGGCGGCGTCGTGCTGCCCAGCGCGGCGATCAGCTCTGAGGGCGTGGTGCGATTCTCGGCGGGCAGGCCGATCTGCTCAGGCACGATGCCGCAGAACATCTGGTAGTCGATCAGCTCGGTGACAGTCGGGTGATCGCCGCAGGCGGGACAGTCGCTATTCTTGCGCAGCTTCAGCTCGCGAAAGCGCATCTCAAGCGCGTCGAAGAGCAGCAGCCGCCCGATCAGCGGATCGCCCTTGCCGATGATCAGCTTGATCGCCTCGGTCGCCTGGATCGTGCCGATGATGCCCGGCAGCACGCCGAAGACGCCGCCCTCGGCGCAGCTTGGCACCAGGCCCGGCGGCGGCGGCTCAGGATACAGGCAGCGGTAGCAGGGACCCTCGCGCACGCCAAAGACGGAAGCCTGGCCCTCGAAGCGGAAGATCGAGCCGTAGACGTTGGGCTTGCCCAGCATCACGCAGGCATCGTTGACCAGATAGCGCGTCGGGAAGTTGTCGGTGCCGTCGATCACGATGTCGTACGGACGCAGGATCTCAAAGGCGTTCTCCGAGGTCAGGCCCGTGTTGTAGGTTGTCACCTCGACGTGTGGATTGAGATCGGCGATGCGCCGCCGCGCCGATTCGAGCTTGGAGATGCCCAGCGTGCCGGTGCCGTGGATCACCTGGCGCTGCAAATTCGACTCGTCGACCACGTCGAAGTCGACGAGGCCGAGCTGTCCTACGCCCGCCGCCGCGAGGTAGAGCGCCAGTGGCGAGCCCAGCCCGCCCGCGCCGATCAGCAGCACGCTCGCCTGTTTGAGCGCCGTCTGCCCGGCCATGCCCACCTCAGGCATGATCAGGTGGCGGCTGTAGCGACGAATCTCGTCGTTGGAAAGAACCTGTGTATCAAGCATAAGCCACTCATGAAGAACCAGGAACCGAGAACCAAGAACCGGGCACATGCTAACTGCTTGGTTCTCTGTTCTTTGTTCTTTGTTCTACTTCCCCCCTGCAATCGCCGGGATGATACTCACCTCGTCGCCATCCGCGACGGGCGTTGCCAGGCCGTCGAGGTAGCGCACGTCGTCGTCGTTGCGATAGACGTTGACGAACGAGCGCAGATTGCCGTCGTCGCCAAAGATCTGCCTGCCAAAATCGGCGTGCTGCGTCGTGATCTGCTGTAGCACCTCACCGATCGTCGTGCCCTCGGCCACTACTTCGCGCTGCCCGGCGGCGTACTGTCGCAAGGCCGTCGGGATGATCACCGTTACCGCCATCTATGCCTCCTCGATCAAAAGCTCTTCCGGCAGCCATTGCTGGCCGTCGGCTGAGAGCAGCGCGCTGGCGACATCGGCAGGCGTGCCCTGGAGTATCGATACAATCATAAACGAAAAATCGGGGCCGCCGCCCACGCCCGCAGCGCCCACCCGGTCGCGCTCCGAGGGCCACGCGCGGTCGTCGGGATGCGTATGGTAGCAGCCAATCACGTCCAGATCGTGTCGCGCCGCCGCGCGCTGGGCCTGAAGATAGGCCCGTGGCGGGATGTAAAACCGATCGCGCAGCGAGTGCTCGCCCTCGCTCTCCGTCAGAGGCACCTCGGCGGTCCACTCGTTAGGCACGGGCCAGACTTGCAGCGCCACCCGGCGCTCGGCCTCGCAGCGCCCGATCAGCAGGCCGCAGCACTCGTCGGGATAGCTCGCGCGGCCCTGGGCATGAATCGTCTCAAGCGTCGCTCGCGATACGATCAGCATAGCGTTATTGTACACTTCACATCGGCGGCAGGTCGGCAGCGCCGTCGTTTAGCCTGTCCGCTCACTGGCTTCCACTCCGCGATCGTCCGATCGCTTGCTGAATATTAAGTTCCATGAGTAGGATTGTCAAGAAAAATGGAAAGGCGGTTCTGGATCACGTATGCCAGCGGGGGATCTCAGGGTATAGAGCTGATCATGCTTTTGGCCTTGCTGGGAGCCGCCTCAGTAGGAAATATCATGCCACATGTTGGCTGGTACCATGCGCAATAAGTTACCAACATTCGTGGTTGCAACCACGACGGTGTCTTGCGGCGTTACGAGGGACAGGGCTTGGGCAGCCAGAAGCACATCACCATCCAGAGCCGCATCCGTCGCTGTTGGTTGTCCTTGCTGCCGCATCTGTGCCCATAATAATGTGCAGACTCATACTTGGTCCGTCTCTGGCGCAAAGAGCGGGCGTGATGATAGGCGATCTTGATCTAGCGCGCGTTGTAAGTACGCCCACGTTTCCTGTTGTTCTGCCGCGTCCTCAGTGTCTTCATCGTCTACGGACAGAGGTAATTTAGAGACGACTTGAGATTGTTGGATATAGGTTAGTGCTTGGATGAGCTGGGCTTGATCACTTGGGGTAAGTTGTCGCGCCTGGGCTAACACGCCCTCTAGTGTAACCATGGTCATAAATATCCCCTCGCGTTCCATGCGCACGTTGCTGATTATACGATACGCACCGTCGTCACTTCTGGGTTGACTGTCAAATCAGGTGCAGGCGAGCAAGCCAGGTCGCCCACGCGCCTCGCAATCCAGAGATCTCCACGTTTCCACCAGCATGAGCCTCGGCTCGTGACCCTCCCGCATCTGGTATCATCACTTCATCATCCGTATCTTGAGGGCGCAGCCATGCAGACCTTGCACCAGGCCGTACGCGACAACTTTGCCGAAAAAGCCGCGTATGTCGCGCGCGTGATGCCGGGCATGACCGTCACCGATGACGAGAGCTTTGTCGCCGTCGATTGCGGCCTGCCCAGCGACACCTTTAACCTCGTCGTCGCGCGCCACCTGTCGACGCCCGATCACCTGTTGCGGGCTGGCGTCGAACCGTTTATGGCGAAGCGCTTTCCCGTGGCACTCTGGTACTGGGAAGACGAGGCTGATCGCCAGGGGATGGCCGCGCTTGCGGCGTATGGTTTAGCGCATACCGAGACACATATCGCCATGTACGCCGATATCGCGCAGGCATGTGTGGCGGCTCCTGTGCCCGCAGATCTTACGATCAGCCCTGCCGTGCAGCCCGACCACATCCGACACTACGGCTCCGTCATCGCGGCGCTGTTCGGCGACTCGGACGAGGGGCGGCAGGTGAGCGCCTACCATAACCTGCTGAGCGAGTACGGCATGAGCCACCTGCCAGCGCTGCGGTACTACATCGGAGCGTATCACGATCGGGTCGTGGCGACAGGCAGCCTGTTCGTCGGCAGCGACACTGTGGGCATCTACGATATTGTGACGCAGGCCCCATATCGTCAGCAGGGCATCGGCAGCGCTATGTTCGCCTATCTGCTCAACGAAGCTCGGCGCTTCCAGCACAGGCATGCCATCCTCCAGGCATCGCCGGATGGCATCAGGATCTACGAAAAGGCGGGCTTCAAAGCGGCTGGCAAGGTACATACATTTGAAAACCGCGTGCTGCTGTGATCAGAGCGCGGCGGAGAGGAGCGACCATGCTGACCCACCTCGATCATCTTGTTATCCTGGTGCGCGACCTGGCCCAGGCGGTCGGCGACTACCAGCAGCTTGGCTTTACCGTCACGCCAGGCGGCACCCACGCCGACGGCCTGACCCGCAACGCGCTGATCGCCTTCGCCGATGGGACATACCTTGAGCTGATCGCGTTCGTCGATCCGGACGACCGGCGCGATAACACCTGGGGCTGGCGGCGCTTCCTCGCCACGGGCGGCGGCCTGATCGACTACTGCGTAGCATCCGACGATCTGGCGGCGGACGTGCAGGCGTTTCAGGCGCGCGGCTTCACCGTGCAGGGGCCGACGCCGGGCGGTCGCAAGCGGCCTGACGGCGTGGAGCTACGCTGGCTCAGCGCTAGCTTCTGGCAGGCTGGTCGCGAGCTGCCGTTTCTGATCCAGGATCTCACGCCGCGCGAGCTGCGCGTGCCCGGCGGTAACGCGACACATCACCCAAACGGCGCGACCGGCATCCGCGACCTGACGATCGCCACCGCCAACCTCGATCGGATCAGCCGGAGCATGGGCGCGCTCACCGGCAGCGCGGGTACGGCGTTCAGCCCCGATCGTCGCCGCGACGCGCAGATTGCGGCGCTTGCACTTGGCGGACACACGCTGACTTTCGCCGAGCCCGCCAATCCGTTCAGCCCGATCCAGCACCAGATCGAGACGATCGGCCTGGGACCATGCGAGGTGGAGATCGCCACGGCGACAGGCGGCAGCTCCATGCTCGACCCGCAGCGGACGCATGGCGCGCGGATTCTGCTGGTGTAGGATTCCATGCTACCACGACACCCCTCGCCTATGGCAATGGGAGAGGGCGGGTGCCAGACTGGGTGCCATGCCCAAAGGACGCCCGGCGAGGTGAGGGCCTACTTTCACCCTAACGTCTGCTGGATGCCACGCAGCGGGATCAGCAGCCAGTCGGGACGATTGTTCAGCTCGTAGCGCAGCTCGTAGAGCGCCTTCTCCAGCTCAAAGACCGCGAGCGCCGTCTGGAGCAGTTCGGGCTGCCTGGGCACAAACGCCGCGCCGCGCGTCGTCTGCACGTAGCCATCCAGAAACGCCTCGCGCGCGCAGCGCTCCCAGGCTGCGGCCCACGGAGCGAGAGTCGTCTCAAGCGCTCGCCGCGCCTCCGCATCCTCTGCCTTATCCCGCGCCGCGAGCAGACCCGCGTGCGCCGCGTAGCTGAACGAGCGCAGCATGCCCGCGACATCCTTGAGCGGCGAGCTATGCGCCCGGCGCTCTTGCAGGCTGCGCAGCGGCTCGCCCTCGAAATCCAGGATCAGAAAGCCACGCTCGCTGACAAGCACCTGACCAAGGTGATAGTCGCCGTGGAAGCGCGTGATCGTGACTCCGGCCTGGCCCAGCGGCGCAAGACCCGCGATCCGCCGCTCGATCCCGGCGCGATCGTCGAGCAGGACACGCACCGCGCGCTGCTGCTCGGCAGGAAGCTGAGCCGCGCGCTGCTCAAGATCGTCGAGCACCGCTGTGCCCTCGTCGCGGATCGCCGCCTGCCACGCGCTGACGTGCTGCGGCGATAGGGGACGCGGCGCGAAAGCCGGATCGTCGGGATCGCTCGACAGCGCCAGATGCAGCTCGCCGGTCAGCGCGCCAAGCTGCCGCATCTCGGATAACTGCTCCGCCGCCAGCCGCCGCGTCTCGCCCGCAAGGTCGTCGGCTGGCCGCTTGGTGTGAGCGGCGGATAGCATGTCGGCGAGCCGCAGCAGTGTATGCTCCCAGGCATCGCCCTGGTTAGGAACGAACTCCTGCAACAGACCGAGCGAATGCCCGACATCGCCCGTCGCCACATAGTCGATGCTGCCGAGCATCGCGGGCGTGTGCTGAAAGCCCGCGTGAGACGTCAGAAAACGCGACACCTCGACATCGGGATTCAGCCCGGCCACGACGCGCCGAAAGCACTTCAGGATCGCCGCCCGATCGTAGATGATCGAGCTATTGCTCTGCTCGGCAGTGACCAGGCGCGTCTGCTGCAACGGCGGCGGTGATCGGCGCAGGGCCTCCTCAAGGCCAAAGACCAGCCGCCCATGCTGAAGATCCAGCGTCGTGCCCGCGAGCAGCCGCTCCATTAGTAGCCGCTGGAACGCGCCGAACTGAAACGCATCGTGGAGATACCACGTCGTGTCGGCGTGCGTCAGCGTCAGCGCGGGCGGCGTGCGCGTCTCGGCGGGCTGTGCCTCCGGCGATGCGATCAGCGGCAAGAAGTATTGCTCAGCCCGACCGCTGGTATAGCGTGCCTCGACCAGCGCGACCACGCCCGGCACTGAGAGCGGCAGCGCGCCCCAATCGTTGACCGTCAGCGACTCCAACGCGCGGCCTTTGCTGCTAAACCAGCGCCGCTCGCGCAGCCAGTCGGGCGAGAGCCTGGGGATCGCCTCGACGATCGCCGTGACCGGGAGCGCGCTCATGACGGAATCTCTCCCTGGCGATGCAGCCACAGCACATGTGCCGGCTCGTGGTGCGGATCAAGCCGCACGTAGTTGCGGCCCTCGTGCCAGGTGTAGTGCGCGCCGGTGACAAGATCCTCGGCCACAAACGAGCGACCGCTGGTGGGCAGGCCCAGCTCCCAGGCGGGCACCTCGACCGTCGCTTCCTGCACATGATGCGGATCGAGATTGACGACCGTCAGAATCGTATCGCTGCGATCGGGCGATTGCTTGACGTATGCCAGGATCGCGTCGTTGTCGGCGTGGACGAAGCGCAGATTATTGGTGTACTGAAGCGCGGCGTGCTCGTGCCGGATCTGGTTGATCCGCCGGATGTACGGCGCGATGCTGTGTGGCTGATCCCAGTTGCGCTGCCTAAGCTCATACTTCTCGTTGTCGAGATACTCCTCCGCGCCGGGCCGTGGCTCGTTCTCGCAGAGCTCATAGCCGCTGTAGATGCCGTAGTTTGAGCTGAGCGTCGCGGCGAGCACCAGCCGCTGCTTAAAGGCCGGTGGCCCGGCGTGCTGCAAGAACTCGTGGAGAATGTCGGGCGTGTTCGGCCAGAAGTTGGGCCGGTAATACTCCTTCATGTCACTGGTCGTCAGCTCGGTCAGATACTCGATCAGCTCGGCCTTGGTGGTGCGCCACGTGAAGTAGGTGTAGCTCTGCGTAAAGCCGGCCTTGGCGAGGGCGCGCATCATCTTGGGACGGGTGAACGCCTCCGCCAGGAAGATCACGCCGGGATCGTCCCGCTGGATCTGCTCGATCAGCCAGCCCCAGAACGGCACGCTCTTGGTGTGCGGATTATCCACGCGGAAGATCCGCACGCCGCGCGAAACCCACAGCCGCACGATCCGCAGCAGCTCGTTCCATAGCTCCTGCTGGTGCGGGCCGTAGAAATTGACCGGATAGATGTCCTCGTACTTCTTGGGCGGATTTTCGGCGAAGCGGATCGAGCCGTCGGGCCGCTGGTAGAACCAGTCGGGATGCTGCGTCACCCACGGGTGGTCGGGCGAGCACTGGATCGCGAAATCGAGCGCGACCTCCATGCCCAGCCGATGCGTCGCGTCCACGAAGTAGGCAAAATCATCTTCGTCGCCCAGCTGCGGATGGATCGCGTCGTGGCCGCCCTCAGGCCCGCCGATCGCCCACGGGCTGCCGACATCGCTCGGCTCCGCCACCAGCGTATTGTTGCGTCCCTTGCGGTTGGTCCGCCCTATCGGATGGATCGGCGGCAGATAGACCACATCGAAGCCCATCTCGCGCACCGCCGGTAGCCGCTCGGCGGCGTCTCGGAAGGTGCCGTGCGCGCCCGGCTCTTTGGCGTAGCTACGCGGAAATAGCTCGTACCACGCGCTGAAGCGTGCCCTGACACGATCGACGAACAGCGGGAGCAGCGGCTCGTAGACCGAGGCGCTGCTGCGGTCGGGGTAGCGCTCGACCAGCTCGGCAAAGTCGGGATTCATCATCAGATCGAGCGCCGCTGTCTGATCCGGGCCTCGGATCTCGGCGACCGCCGCCGCCAGCCGCTGCTGGTCCTCGCCCCTGGCGCGCTGCTGCGCCTGCTCGATCAGCCGCAGCCCTTCCAGAATCTCCGCCGAGACATCCTGCGCCGCCGCGAGACGCTTCTGCATGTCACGATGCCACGAGCGATAGGCATCGGTCCAGGCTTCGACCGTGAGTTCGTAGCGGCCATCTTCATGCACCACAAAGCTACCACCCCAGCGGTCGTTGTCGATTAGCGTCATCGGCGCTTCCTGCCACGCGCGCTGACCACATTTCCGGTACTTTACTACCGCCGCAAGGAGATCGTGACCGTCGCGAAAAATATCGGCGTATACCCCGACGCTATCGCCGATCACCCGTTTGGTCGGAAAGCGTCCGCATTCGATGGTGGGATAGATCGCCTCGATCACGATGCGGGTTTGCTCACCTGGCATCTGGCTGTTATCGTACGTCATGTCATTCCTCTTGAAAACTGCCCGTCCAACGCGGTTGCATCATTTCGCGTACCATCAACCCTGGTTTGCCCTGGGAGAAATGCCCTTTGATCGCGAACACTCGCCAGCGCGAACGGCGTTATGCTAACATTGCGCTATTCGTTTTGCAGGATGCTACGTCATGGCAGATCATATACTACATCCCACGCCGTACCCCGACATCAACGCCGTGCTTCACCTGCTGCTCTCAAGCGCGCAGACGATCCTCAAGCATGATTTCCTCGGCATGTATCTCTGCGGCTCGCTTGCGAGCGGCGATTTTAATCGCCAAAGCAGCGATATTGATTTCGTGATCGTCACCGCCGACGAGCTTTCGGATAAGGTGATCGCCGCGCTGGCGGCCATGCATGATCGGATTGCGGCGAGCGGGCCGCGCTGGGCGAAGAAGCTGGAAGGCTCCTACATTCCGCAGCGCCTCCTGCGGCGCTATGATCCGAGCTATGAGCGCTATCCCTCGATCAATGAGAGGCGTTTCTACGTCGGCGGGCACGGCAGCGACTGGGTCATTCAGCGCCAGATCATGCGCGAGCATGGGATCGTCGTGGCGGGACCAGATCCGCAGCTTTTGATCGATCCGGTCGGCCCCGATGATCTCCGGCGCGCGGTGCTCGCAACCTTACGTGAGTGGTGGTCGCAGTTGCTCGACGATCCCGCCCGGCTCCATAGCCGCGAGTATCAAGTCTTTGCCGTGCTGACGATGTGCCGGGCGCTCTATACGCTCCAGCACGGCAGCCTGGCCTCGAAGCCAGTCGCGGCGCGCTGGGCGCGGCAAACCTTGGGCGAGCCGTGGAGCGCCATGATCGAGCGCGCGCTGGCGTGGCCGTGCAACCCGCAGCCCGACCATCTGAGCGAGACGCTGGACTTTATTCGATACACGCTCGAAGGAACAGAACAAAGAACAGAGAACAAACTTTGAACCTGGAACTCGGAGCTAGCGCTGACTCGCCAGCCCGGATGCAATTGACAGATTGAACTCGTTGTGGTGTACTGATGATGGCGCGGCCCCCTTTGCGTGCCACCCAGACCAGCAAGCGCTTGCTGCAAATCTTCTGATGATCCTGATTGCCGTGCGTCCAGCGCTCGATGACTGGCACCACGCGAGGTCGTTAGCCGAACACAGCACAGCCTGGACTCCGTCTGAGTCATCTGTAGCGAACGAGCAGTAACGACACGGCTATCGGTGTCCTGAGCTAGGTCCCTGAGATTCTGTTAGGAGGAAAGCCATGTACAGAAAGCACGTAAGCGGGCTACTACTGGCTATGCTGCTGCTGCTGGCGGCGTGCGGCACCAGCGGAGCACCGCCGACGGTTGGCGGCGTGCCCGCGCCAAGCGCGGCTGCCAGCGGTGGAGCATCACCGGCGGCGTCGGCAAGTCCAACCGAGGTTGTCCCACCTGCCAAAGGCGACAAGTCGGCGATCAGCGTGTGGGCACAGGCCAACAATGTCGAAACGGCGCGCGCAGAGAACATCGATTCGGCAGCACAGCAGCTCGGATTCAAAGCCGAGGCCATCGCCGATCCGACCGGCTGGGGCGACTACAAGAAGAAATTCCTGCTGGCGGCGGACTCCGGCCAGGCGCCCGACATCATCCTATCGGGCCACGAGGACATCGCGCCCTGGGGCCAGGCGGGCTATATCATCCCGCTCGACGATCTGATCAATGCCAATCAGGAAACCTTTAAGAACATCATCCCTGAGCTGTGGAAGTCGGTCGAGTGGAACGGCAAGCGCTGGGGCATTCCGCAGGATACCGAGGCCCGACCGCTGTGGTACAACAAGCAGAAGCTGGCCGATCTGGGCTGGTCGCAGCAGGAGATCGATAGCCTGCCCGATCGGATCAAGAGCGGCGAGTTTACCCTCGACGACATGATCGCCACGGCCAAGCAGGCGGTCGAAAAAGGCGTCGTCAAGGAAGGCCACGGCTACTGGCACCGCCCGACGAAGGGCAGCGACTTCTACCAGTACTACTTCGCGTATGGCGGCGCGCTGGACGACGGCAGCGGCAAGCTGCTCTTCGACAAAGCCGCAGCCGAGAAATGGTTTGCCTTCCAGCGCCGCGTCGTCGAGGAAGGGATCACGCCCAAGAACTTCATCGGCACCGAGTCCAAGATCTGGCACGAAACCGTCACCAGCGGCGAGGTGCTCTTCTTCAACGGCGGCGTGTGGAACTTCGCCGACTGGGCCAAAAACTATACCAAGGATAAAGGCGGCGAGGAGTACCTGTACGGCTTCGTGGGCTGGGCGCTCCAGCCGAGCGGTGAGAAGGGCAAGCCCGGCGTAACCCTGTCGCATCCGCTGGTCTATATGGTGACATCGGAGAAGGCTTCGGGCGAGCAGCAGCAGCAGGACGCATTCAAGGCGGTCACTGCCGCCACCACGCCGGAGCTGAACAACAAGCACGCGCTTGGCAGCGCGCACCTGGCGATTCTCACCACCCAGCTCGATACGCCGGACTATAAGGCCAACAAGATCCTTCAGGGCACGGCCTACATGCTGGAGTATACGCGATTCCTGCCCAATAACGCCGACTTCGGCACGTACGACGACATTGTTTTCCGCGCGATGTCCGCAGCCGAGAACGGCGAGATGAGTCCGGCAGAGGCGGTCAGCATGGTCGCCGACGAGCTTCAGACCGAGCTGGGCGACAAGGTTGTGATCAAATAGCGGTCGGGGAATAAGGAAACAACGGAGCAAGAGAACAAGGGAACAAGGAACGTAAGCTGTTGTTCCTTTGTTCCTTTGTTCTTTCGTCCGACACCCTCGGCCTGCGTTCGGCCCTTTGTGCTTTGTTCTCTGGAAATACCTTATGGCTGAGTCCACTGTTCACCCTCCATCAAAGGCGCTCGTCGCGCAGCCGACGCTGAGCCACCGGTTGCGCGCATCGGCGACGGCGCTGCTCTTTTTGCTGCCTGCGGCGGCGCTCGTGATCACCTTTTTTATCGTGCCGGTGATCATCACGCTGTACATCAGCATGACCGACATGAGCACCTCGACGTTCAGCGATCCAAACTTTATTGGCCTCCAAAACTACAGCCGGATGTTCCGCAGCGGCGCGATGGGCAAGATCGTTCGCAACACGGTCTTCTATGTCGGCACGACGCTGGCGCTGTTCAACGTCGGCATGGCGCTGGTGATCGCCCTGCTGACGACGCATATTCCCCGGCGATCGGGCGCGTTCTTTCGCGCGCTCTGGCTGCTGCCCCGGATTACGCCGTCGGTGGTCTATATCATGATCTGGAAATACCTCGCCGCCGACGCGCCCTTTGGCGTCTTCAATCAGGTGCTACAACCACTCGGCATCGCGCCTGAGAACTGGGTGCTCGCCGCGCCCTGGACGATGGTGATTCTGGTCAATGGCTTTATCGGCGCCTCGTTCGGCATGATCATCTTCACCTCGGCGATCGAGTCGATCCCCGAATCCTACCTCCACGCCTCGCGGGTCGACGGCGCGACCGCGCTCCAGACGATTCGGTATGTCATTCTGCCGCTGCTGCGCTGGCCGCTGCTCTTCGTGATGACCTACCAGACGTTGTCGCTGATGACCAGCTTCGAGCAAATTCTGCTGCTGACCGATGGCGGGCCGGGCTACTACACCACCGAAACCTGGGCGCTCCAGGCCTACCATCGCGCGCTGTCCAACTACTTCGGCAACGTCAACTTTGGCCTCGGCGCGGCGCTGGCGGCGGTGCTGGTGCTCATCGGCGTGATCCTGGCGATCGTCTACTTGCGCGTGTTCCGCTTCGGCGAGCTGGTGCAGGAGCCCAAGATCGAAACGCTGTGAGGCGATAGACAGACGGCAACGTGAGGAGCGTTTCCTGGCATTCGTCGAAGGAATGTTGACATGATCGAAGAACGTTTTCGTGCCCGGAATATACTGCCGTATCTCCTGCTGCTGCTGCTGACCTCGCCGCTGCTGGTAGGCTACCTGTGGCTGATCATCGCCACGTTCTCGCGGCGCACCTTCGGGCTCCAACCGGATAGCCTGACGCTGGCAAACTGGCAATTCTTGTGGAACTTCGACACCTGGCAGGGCAGCATTTGGGCCGTGACGCTCAACACCTTGCTGCTCGCGGCTGGCCTCGCGATCGTGGTCGTCGCGCTGTCGTCGCTGGCGGGCTACGCACTGTCGCGGCTCGACTTTATCGGGCGGCGGGCGTTCATGTCGCTGACGCTGGTGCTGCACGCTTTTCCAAGCGTCACGCTGCTGATCGCGATCTATTTCGTGCTGCGCGAGCTACGGCTGTATAACACGATCGCCGGGGTCATCCTGGTGAAGGTCGCGCTGGAGATGCCGCTGGGCATGTGGCTGATGAAGGGCTTTTTCGATAACGTGCCGTGGGACATCGAGCGTGCGGCCATGGTCGACGGCGCGAGTCGGCTGCGGATCTGGTGGCAGATCGTCCTGCCGCTGATCCGGCCCGGCATCGCCGCGCTGGCAATCTTCTCATTCATCTCAGGCTGGAACGAGTTTCTGATCCCGTACACCTTTATTCTCAGTCGGCAGCGCGCCACGCTGGCGGTGTACCTCCAGCAGCTCGTGGGCGATTCGCGCTTCGTCGACTATGGACAGGTCGCCGCGATCGGGCTATTCCAAATGCTGCCGGTGCTGCTCTTCTTCCTGTTTACGCAGCGCTATCTCCTCAACATCTACGCGGGCGGCGTCAAAGGCGGGGCGTAGGGGTGGGCCTCTGGGCACAGAACAGAGAACCAAGAACTGGGTGTCCTCTGGGCGTACTGAGAGCCGGAAACTTGAAACCTGGAACCCATTGGTAGGGGTTGGAGCATACGATGGAGATTACGCTCGATCATCTGTCCAAGCACTACGGCACAGTTGCGGCGGTTGACGATCTCAGCCTCGATGTGCGTGAGGGCGAGTTCGTCGCGCTGCTCGGACCTAGCGGCTGCGGCAAGACGACGACGCTGCTGATGCTCGCCGGTATTCTGCGGCCTACCGGCGGCACGATTCGCTTCGGCCAGCGCGTGGTTAATCTTGTGCCGCCGCAGGAGCGCAACATCGGCATGGTCTTCCAGAGCTACGCGCTCTACCCGCACATGACCGCATACCAGAATATCGCGTATCCGCTGCGGCTGCGGCGCACGCCCGACAAGGAGCTGCGCGAGCGCGTGCAGCGCGCCGCCGATCGGCTTGAGATCGGCAATCTGCTCGATCGACGGCCCGGCCAGCTCTCAGGCGGCCAGCAGCAGCGTGTAGCGCTGGCCCGCGCGCTGGTCAAGGAGCCCGATCTTTTGCTGTTCGACGAGCCGCTGTCGAACCTCGATGCGCGCCTGCGCCTGTCGACCCGTAGCGAGATCAAGCGCTTGCAGCGCGATCTGCGCATCACCAGCGTATATGTCACCCACGATCAGAGCGAGGCGCTGACCATGGCCGATCGGATCGCCGTGCTGCGCGGCGGCAAGCTCGAGGCCTACGGCTCGCCCGGCGAGCTGTACGAGCGTCCGCAGAGCCGGTTTGTGGCCGCCTTTATCGGGCATCCGCCGATGAATTTGCTCCCGGCCACGCTGGAACGCCAGAACGGAGCGATCACGCTGCACCTGGCTGGAACCGATGTCGTCGTGCCGCCGCGTCTGGCGCAGCAGGTCGACCTGAACGGCGGTGGGCGCGAGGTGCTGATGGGCATTCGTCCCGAAGATGTTATGCCTGCCGCCGAGGGCCAGCTTCCCGGCGAGGTCGATCTGGTCGAGCCGCTGGGCCGCGAGGAGCTGCTGACGGTGCGCCACGGCAGCGTGCAGATCCATGCGCTTGCGCCGACCGGCTCCGGCCTTGCCACCGGCAGCACCGTTCGCCTCCGCTTCAATGCCGAGCGGCTCCATCTGTTCGATCCGCAGACCGACCGGTCGCTGCTGTGGCGCTAATCAAAGAACAATGGAACCAAGAATCAAGAACCGAGGAGCAAGGTGCGAGAACTCGCAACTTGAAACTTGAAACTACGAAAGCTAGCACTGTGACCTCTACCAGATTACCGGCCAGCCACGTGGCCGATCTAGCCCTGGCCCGCCGCCACGCGCCGATCGTCCGCTTCGACGCCCGCGAGCCGTTTCTCCCCTCGATCGTCGGATACACCGTGTTCCACGAGTCGGCGGCGTCGCCGTCGTTTCCGCGCTACGTGCAGGTCGACGCGCCTGGGACGGTGGCGATCGAGTACGCGCTGTGGTGGGACTGGGACATTCAGCATTTGTACGAGCTTGAGCATGTCTGGGTGTTTGTCGATCGGGACGGCGCGATCGTCCGCGTCGAGTCGAGCCAGCACGGCGCTACTACTGGCGGCACGTTCGTGCAGGAGCAGGGACGACCCGTGCTGTTTGCCGAGCCCGGCAAGCACGCCATGACCTACGATCCTGAGGGCTTTGTCGAACGTCAGGCCCATACCGAGCGATCCTGCGGTCGGCGTGCCGGGATGGGCGGCGTGTGGGTAACGCCGCTGTTTCGTGGCCGGATCGCCAGAACGCCGGACGCCGATCAGCTTGTGCGCACGTTTTTGCGCCGTTATGCGTTCGTCCCGGCCTGGGTGTGGACGCAGCAGGTCGATGTTGCCGAACTGCCGCTGGTGCCCTGGCCGTCGCTCGACGCCGCGATTCCGGCGCTTGTGGCTCAGCGTGTAGCCGGGCTGGATGCGGAGATTCCGCGCTCGGAGCGTCATGTCTTGCATGTCGGCCATCGCGGGGCAAGCGCGCACGCGCCCGAAAATACGCTCATGGCGATCCGCAAAGCCGCCGAGCTAGGCGCGCACATGGTCGAGCTTGACGTGCGCATGAGCGCCGATGCCGTGCCGGTGCTGTGCCATGATGCCGATGTCGCGCTCGCAGGATGTGGCAACGTGCCGATCGGCCGGCTGACCGCCGCAGAGCTTGGCCGCGTCGGTGAGGACTACGAGCGCTCGGTGCCGACGCTGGCCGATGCGCTGGACGTGTGCGAAGCGGTCGGTGTCGCGCCCTATCTGGAGATCAAGGAGGGCGAGGCGGTGCTTCCGACGGTCGGGCAGCTCTGTGCCCGCGATCTGGGACGCTATAGCGTGATCGGCTCGTTCCAGCCCGCGTGGGTCGCGCGCGCCACCGATCGCGCGCCGCAGATCCCCACATCGATTCTGTTCGGCGCGTTCGACGCCGATCCAATCGCGCTGGCGCGGAGCTGCGGTGCCACCTACGTCCATCCATGCTGGGAGCGCCACGACGCGCCGCACACGCTGCTCACAGCCGACTGGCTGGCGCGGGTGCGCAGCGCCGGTCTGGGCATCGTCTGCTGGCACGAGGAGCGGCCCGATGTGCTGGATGCGCTGCTTAAGCTCGGCGTCTCGGCGATCTGTACCGATCGGCTCGACCTGCTGCGCGCTGTCGCGGCGCGAGGGTGACGTACCTGATAGCTTTGCCACGACTCCTGCTCATTCTTTGCCAAAAATCAACGATCGCAGGGAGGGTAGCGCTTGCTACTCGACGGGTGTCAGCGCTGCCCACTGGCTGAAGCCAGACGGGGAAGGCGGCTGTATCATAGCCACCTTCCCCCTTTCCGTCCGCGCCTACGAGTCTATATCCTTCCCCGCCGCTCTTCGATCAGCGCGCCAGCTCCGCTGCCAGGCTGTCCACGCTGGTTCCTTCGAGCTGCGCTGCGAAGCCCTCCGTGACCATCGGTTGCAGCTTGCCGTCCACAACCTGGTAACGTCCTTCAGGGGAAATCACCCGATATGTCGCAGCCTCATGCTGCCTGGGCTGCACAAACAGCACATAGATCTCCCCCGCCTTGTACGGTGGGTCGCCCTCAATAAACTGCGTATCGTTCCCGGTATGGAAGAGCCGCAGCGTTTCCCCGACATCGCCCTTCAAGGACTGTAACACCTTGAAGCTAATGCGCTGGTTGGGGAGCTGGCGCAGTGGGTCATTGGCTACCTTCGCGTCTGGAGCACCGTGCTGCACAGCGGCCTCGCCTTCGCGCTTCGGCAGCTCCTTGTGCGTGCCATCCTTTGGCTGTCCCTGCGCTGCGTCCCCTTTGGTCTGCGGCACAATATCGGGTGCCTGTGTCACCTTGGTGACTTGCGCCACCACAATGGCCGTCGCCAGATCCTCAGCCTGCGCCAGGGACTCGGGGTGGTTGAGCCAGGTAGCGTGCCAGGTTGCGCCGCCATGATGCGTGGCCTGATGATGCGTATGTTGCTGCGGCGCGAAGGCCAGGAAGGAGAGGATGAGCAGAGAAGCACTCAACGTCCCCATCATGATGCGTAGCGTTCTCATCGTGATCTACCTCCTCTCCTAGATTAGTGATGGCTATAGCGATACATGTACCAGAGGTCGTTCCAGTTGTGGGCCACAGTATAGTAGTAGTAGTTGGCGTTGTACCAGTAGCCAGCGCCCATGCAGCCGCCGTCATTGGAGTGATCGAGGCCGAAAACGTGGCCTGCCTCCTGGCAGAAGATCGCCTGTTTGCCGTAGTAGGTGAAGGCGTAGTCGTAGTACCAGTTGTAGACGGCAGAGCCCCAGCTAATGTGCCCATAGCCGTCGATCCCGTGCAACGTTGCAAGACCGGCCCAGCCAGTGTTGCCCCAGTTGCCATCGTAGACGACCAGCGTGGAGCTGTTGTAGTCCACATACCAGAGGTCCATGACGGTGTTGTAGTGCCAATCGTAGAGTCCATCGTTTGCTTCGTACCAGTAGTAGGCGTAGTTATACACTCCTACATAGGCGTTTGCCCCATAGGTGTTGATGTGGTAGTTCGCCCACTGATGCGCAAAGACGCGGGTCCCGACCAGCAGATTGGCCGCCAACAGCAGGAGCACGATGCCTATGCTCAGGCGTCGTTTGCCAGGGGCGCTGAGACGTCGGTTGAAGAATGTGCCGAGCCGTCGTTTCATGAATGCCTCCTTCACAGCTACCTCCGTACGATACTTAGCTGCCGGTTTGTTGATACGCTTTATGCGGAGGGCGGAGGGACTACACAGCGCGTCCCTCCGAAGTATCGTCACCACGCCAACTGCCAGCCATTACCACATGATCCATCTGTCCTTCCAGAACGACGTGTAATATCCGCCGCCGTAGCCGTCGGTTGCCGGCTGATCGTAGCCATAGCTGCCGGAGGTGCAATTAAAGCAGCGGAGCCATGTAGGCTTCATCGAGTGGCCGCCGTAAAGCTGCCCGGTCCAATGCATGGACGGCGTGTAATCAACCTTTGTGTGTAAGTGAGGCGCCCAGTTACCTCCCGTAGAGCCTGCGGTGCCGATGATCGTGCCTGCGGAGACATACTGACCATTGGAAACCCAGATGCTGTCCAGATGCGCTGAGACGTTATACACATAGCTGCTCTGGCTACTGCGCACATCCACATGCTTGCCCAGGGTATCCCATCCATTCGAGCCCCAGCCCGCATAGGTGACATAGCCTGAGAAGGCCGCGTAGACATAGGCTCCCCGCTGGAGCGGATAGTCGATGGCATAGTAGCTATTGGCGTAGTCTGTCCAGCACAGGCCGACGTGGTAGCCTTCGCCCCAGAAGCTGCCACCATTCCCAGACAAGATGCTCCAGCCGGGGTAGCCGTAGAAGTTGGCGGTATCGTCCCACTGGACCTGCCAGAACAACGAGCCCCATTGCGTCGCACCGCAGGCGTTGATGCTGACATCCTCCTGCTGAGGAGCGGTGTTTTTCATGGCCTGCTGCGCCGCCGCCTCGCGCTGATGATTCATCATGGACTGTGCAGCAGCCTGCTGGCGCGCGATGTCCTCCTCCGCCGTCAACAATCCCAGCGACGCGATCGATTGAGTCGGCGGGTGGAAGCGCAGGCCCGCCAGGAGGTTCTTGCCATGAGTATCCAGCGTCTTGCCATAGATCCGGATTTGGTACACCTGATGATTGGCCGCTACATACACGAGGGTCGAAAGATATTGACCCGGCATTGGTCCAATTGCCACGCCCTCGAGGCCCTGGCCTACCCGCACGTTGGACCGGACGAGCGGGATGTTAGGGAACTCACCTAGCCTGGCCTGTACCAGCGATTCGAGCTGCGCTGGTTTGGCGTTATAGTCCAGCGCAATGCGCGCTACCGGCATCTCATGATGCGCGTCGGAGGAGTCTTCGCTCGGACCATACAGCAAAAAGCCATAGGTATCCTTGAGGACGGGGTCGCGGTAGATGGTCCACGCTGACGGGTAGGAGAGAGAAATGCCCAGCGCTCCATCGGTGAGGGTGGTGATCCTCGTCGTTGCGCTTGTGGGAATGGAAGCGAAGCCGCTGAGCGCGATGGTGACGACCGCCAACAGGAGCAGATGGAGTCGGCGTCGTAGCATAATACCCCCCTTTCACTTGGACTAGCGTCCAGAACATGTGCTTGTGTTGTCTCTAAGAAGCATGAGCGGAGATGCGCTAGCCAGCGCTCCACGGCTTCAGAAAGCTCTGCTTCGTTTCTGGTCGCCTTGGTTCCGAATATGCCCTGTGAAAGAACACGAGCGCCTAACTACAATGGGCCAGCGCTGGCTTGCCAGATCCAGGCCGATTGAAACGCTTTACAAACTTCTAGATAAGGGGGGTTATTTCGAGATTCGGGGGGCGACTTCCAGATTATTTTTCGAGATAAAGCCAACTACATTTGGCTTCATAATGCAGGTGGCTACAGCATAACACCCTGGAAGGGTTGATTACCATTATTTACCATCTTACGCCAGAGTAAATAGTTTTGTCAAGGTTAAAAATAGATTCGGCTCTCCACGCTCTATTTCCGCTCATTCCTTGCCACGCGGCAAAGCATGGCCCTAGGCAACAGCGATGGGCGCGGCCCGGCTGATTCTTGGTCGCGGCATGGAGGTTGCTCACGAGAGTCTCAAAGCCCATTGTGCGCAGCCCGCGGCGTCTCGCGCGTCCTATGTCGTACTGCGCACATATCGGAGGAGGATCTCAATGTCTAATTTGCAGCTTCCACATGATGTGAATGCTAAGAAGGATCGAATCAGCCCCAGCGAGCTGGCGGAAGAGGATAAAGCCAACATGCGGCAGCAGGAGTCGGAGATCGAGGGCCAGCCGCAGGATCAAGACTGGGTGCCGCCAGGCAACAAAGACCAGGGTAGCCGCAAGGACTAATCGGCGCATGTCGGCAGGCACCGCCTGCTCATAACTCTCTGAGCGCGATGATGCGAAAGGAGCATTCATGGCTACTGACCTACAAACTAAGCTCCAGGAACTAACGGCGCTGCCAAGCACGGAGCAGCCTTTCTTGAGCGTCTATGTGGACTGGCGACCCGACGGCACCGGCCAGCGGCAAGCGCTGCAAGTGCTGGAGCAAGACTTCGAGCTGGTCGCGGGGCAGATCAAGGGGCGTGACGGCAATCTCAAAAGCTTTGAGGCCGATCGGCAGCGCATCATGGATTACCTGAACCGCGACGCGCCCAAAGACGCCACTGGGCTGGCGATCTTTGCATGCGACGCCGAGGGGATCTGGGAGACACTGCCGCTGCAAGCGCCGGTCGATACCCAGATCGCCGAAGATCGCTATCCGCATGTGTTCAACCTCGCGCGCATCCTAGACGACTACGAGACGTATGCGGTCGTCCTGGCCGATAGCCAGGAGTCGCGGATCTTCGTGATCTCGCTCAACCAGGCCGAAAAAGCAGGCGAGACAGAGGCCGACGAAAAGATCAAGCGCTTCGATGCTGGTGGCTGGGGCCAGATGCTCTTCCAGCGCCGCACCGAGAACGTGATTAAGGCCCACACCAAGGACATCGCCGATAAGCTGAGCCGTATCATCAAGCGCTACGATGTCCAGCACGTGATCATCGCGGCCAACGACTCGGTCAAAGGCACGGTGATGGGAACGCTGCCGGAGCACGTTAAGGGCAGGCTCGTCGATCTCATTAACCTGGACATCCAGAGCAACATCAAATCGATCATGGAGACGATCGAGCCGCGCATGCGCGAGGTCGAGCAGCAGCAGGAGGCCGACGACCTCGACACGCTTGAGGCGCAGGTCAACACCAAGGGCGGTCACGGCGTGGTCGGTATCGCCGATACCGCGCTGGCGCTGACCAAAGGCCAGGTGATGACGCTGATCATGCATCAGGGCTTCAACGCCACCGGCGGCGAGTGTCCTAACTGCGGCACCTTGCGGCCCGGCATGCGCGCGAACTGTCCATACGACGGCGCGGAGATGCAGCAGGTCAACCTGCGCGAAATCTTTACCTCGCGTGCCCTGCAGCAGAGCGCGACGGTTCAGATCGTGGAGGAAAGCGCGTACCTCGATCAGCATGAGGGCGTCGGCGCGATCCTGCGCTATAGCGACACCGAGCAGGCGCAGGAAGTCAACGCGAGCAGGCATCAGCCAGGCTAAACGCTCCGAGTTCCAAGTCCGAGGGAGCAAGAGCACAAGAGCACAATGGGCTAATGCCTTTGTGCTCTTGTGCTCTTGTTCTTTTGTTGGCTCTCCTTTGTTCTTTGTTCTTTGTTCTCCGCACAACTACGAGAGGAAGAGAAATGATGGGGGACGCCCCAAACCCCCGGCCTCACGGCGGTTTGTTCTTTCATCCTCCCACCCTGGCACGTTTGTTGCACGCGGCATAACGGAGCCGCTGACCGGAGTAGAACGAGGTAGGTAAGGAGGACAAAGATGTCAATGTCGAATCAAGGTGGCATGGGATCGAGTGGCATGGGATCGAGCGGCATGGGATCGAGCGGCATGGGATCGGGATCGGGTGGCAGCTTCCCGCTCGACAACCTGACCTACGATCTGATCACGATTCTCTACGAGAAGTCGAAAGCTCTTGAGGCATACGATAAGTACCAGCGCGACGCCCAGGGCAATCAGGAGATCAGCAACCTGTTGCAGCAGATCCGCCGCCAAGACGAGCAGCATATCCAGCAGCTCCAGCAGCATCTCGCTCAACTGATCGGCAGCCAGGGTGGCTTGAGCAGCCGCGCCGTCGGCGGCTCCACGATGGGCGGGGGCTCCTCAATGGGCGGGGGCTCCACGATGGGCGGGGGCTCCACGATGGGCGGCGGCTCCTCAATGGGCGGCGGCTCCACGATGGGCGGCGGCTCCACGATGGGTGACACCTCATCAGGCGGTTCCTCTTCGGGCGGCTCCTCGTCGACAGGCGGCTCAAGCTTCTAGCATGACAACCTGTTAGCAATCATCACCGGCTCCAGGCACAGCAGACGGGCTTCAATCGGCCCAACTGCTGTGCTTTTGTTTAAGGCAAGACCAGGCTGCGCCATCGCCGCTCCATTGTGTGACAACCGGAACAAAAGGCGCTATGATTGGCGGCAGTTCGGCGGGTAACAGATCTTCCACGATCCGATAACGAATCGTAACGCCAGTCGATTGGCTTCTGGTTCAACTTGGGAAGGTGATCGCAGAAGGGAGCGCATACATATGGCTCGTTCACAGCTTCAAAACGACGGCCAGAGCATCGAGGTGCTAGCGCCGGTTTCGTCTGCATTTGCCGAAATTCTTACACCGGAGGCGCTCAGCTTTGTGGCTACGCTGGTTCGCGCCTGCGAGCCGACACGCGAGGCACTCTTGCGGCGGCGGACCGAGCGCCAGCAGGAGATCGACGCGGGGATGATGCCGGATTTTCTGCCGGAGACTTCCCATGTCCGCGCGGGCGACTGGACGATCGCGCCGATTCCCGCCGATCTTGCAGATCGGCGCGTGGAGATCACCGGGCCGGTCGACCGCAAGATGATCATCAACGCGCTCAACTCCGGCGCGAAGGTCTTTATGGCCGACTTCGAGGACGCCAACGCGCCCAACTGGGAGAACACGATCCAGGGCCAGATCAACTTGCGCGACGCGATCAACGGCACGATCGATTTCACCAGCCCGGAGGGCAAGCGCTACAAGCTCAACGAGACAATCGCCACGCTGCTGGTTCGTCCGCGCGGCTGGCATCTCCACGATAAGCACGTCACGCTCGACGGCAGGCCAATCCCCGGCGGCGTGCTCGACTTCGGCCTCTTTATGTTCCACAACGCCCACCGGCTGATCGAGAAGGGCACCGGGCCGTATTTCTACCTGCCGAAGCTCGAAAGCCATCTCGAAGCGCGGCTCTGGAACGATCTGTTCGTGCTGGCGCAGCAGGAGCTTGGCCTTCCACGCGGCACGATCAAGGCCACGGTGCTGATCGAGACGATCCTCGCGGCGTTCGAGATGGATGAGATCCTCTACGAGCTGCGCGAGCACTCGGCTGGGCTGAACTGCGGACGCTGGGATTATATCTTTAGCTGCATCAAAAAGTTCCGCAACCGGCCCGATTTTATCCTGCCCGATCGTGCCCAGGTGACGATGACCACGCATTTCATGCGCTCGTACTCGCTGCTGGCGATCAAAACCTGTCACCGCCGCAGCGCGCACGCGGTCGGCGGCATGTCGGCGTTCATCCCGGTCAAGAGCGATCTCGAAGCCAACGAGCGCGCCTTCGAGCAGGTCCGCGCCGACAAGCAGCGCGAGGCCAGCGACGGCCATGACGGCACATGGGTGGCGCATCCCGGCCTGGTTCCGGTGGCGCTGGAGGTCTTCGACCGCGAGATGCCGCAGCCCAATCAGATCGACAGGACCCGCGACGACGTGCAGATCAGCGCCGCCGACCTGCTGCGCGTGCCCGATGGGACGATCACCGAGGCCGGGCTGCGCACCAACGTCAGCGTCGGCGTGCAGTATCTCGCCGCCTGGCTCGGCGGATCGGGCGCGGTGCCGATCAACAACTTGATGGAGGACGCAGCGACCTGTGAGATCTCGCGGGCGCAGGTCTGGCAGTGGATTCGCCATCCCAAAGGCGTGCTCACCGATGGGCGCAAAGTGAGCGTCGACCTTTTCCGGCAGGTGCTGGCCGAAGAGCTGGACAAGATTCGCGCAACGGTAGGCGCTGAGCAGTACGCGCGCGGACGCTACGAGCTAGCCAGCCAGATCTTCGATCGTATCACCACCAGCGATCAGTTCGTCGAATTTTTGACGCTGCCCGCCTACGAGTACCTGGATTAGCAGACAAGCTACATCGCACACAAACAGGGCGCGCTTCGGCGCGTCCTGTCGTTTGCGGCGTCGGGCAGATCGATCGGCATCGGGTGTACTGCCTACGCCTCGAAAACACGCCGCCCCACACATGAGAGTAATCAGCCGCTCTGCCGCCCAACCTCAAACCCGGCCAGCTCTTCCAGCGCCTTGATCAGCGCGTGGTTGCCCTCGGCGCCCAGGCCGCGCGCTTGCAGCGTCCGGTAGAGATGGAAGACCAGGCTGGTCGCCACGACAGGCACGCCCATCTGATCGGCTGCGGCGAGCACCAGGCGCAGATCTTTCTGCTGAAGGTCGATCGTAAAGCCGGGCCGCCAGTCGCGCTCCATAATCTGCGGACCTCGGTTGCTGAGCATCCAGCTTCCGGCGGCTCCCTGGCTCACGGCGCTCAGCGCCTTTTGCAGATCGACGCCGCCCGCCTGTGCAAACAGGAGCGCCTCGCTCATCGCCAGCGCGTGGCCGACCACCAGGATTTGATTCACCAGCTTGACGGTCTGGCCGCTGCCGTGATCGCCGACATGAGTAATCGTCTTGCCCATCGCCTGGAGCATCGGCAGCGCCCGCTCGACCTGAGCCGCCTTGCCGCCGATCATGATGCTCAGCGTGCCGCGCGCCGCGCCCTCGCTGCCGCCGCTGACGGGCGCATCCAGCATCTCGATGCTCTTGTCCGCCAGCTTCGCCGCGAGCTCCTGCGTCACCTGCGGGCTGATCGTGCTCATATCGATCACCAGCGCGCCCTGCTGCGCCCCGTGGATCACGCCCTGATCGCCCAGGATCACCTCGACCACATCGGGCGTATCGCTCACACAGATGATGATCACATCGCTCTGTGCGGCCAGATCGGCGGGGCTGTCCGTGGCGGTCGCGCCCGCCTGCACCAGCTCATCCATGCGGCTGGCGGTTCGATTCCAGACCAGCACCTCGAATTCGGCTTTGAGCAGATTATGCGCCATGCCGCGCCCCATGATCCCCAGGCCAATAAAGCCGACCCGCTCAGCCATAGCTTCCCCTCTCCTTACAGCTTAGAACCAAGAACCAAGAACCAAACGAAGAGCAAAGAGCAGAGAACTTGAAACGTTGAACTTGAAACTTGAAACTTGAAACTTTGAACTCAGAGCTCGGAGCTCGGCGCGCCCTGCGCGACGACCAGCGCAATCGCATAATCGTGACCATGCGAGAGCGAGAGCGCGATCGAGCGCCAGCCAAGCGACTGAGCACGCTCGGCGGCGCTGCCGTGCAGCACCAGCGTCGGCTGGCCTGTGGAAGCGCGCCGCACCTCAAGATCCAGCCAGCGCACCGCGTTGCCGCTGCCCACGGTTGCCGCAGCGCCGACGCCCTGCAACCCGATGCCCAGCGCCTTCGACGCCGCCTCCTTGGCCGCCCAGCGCGCCGCGAGCGAGCGAATCCGATCGCCGCTGTCGTGCCGCTCGCCGGGCGTGAACACGCGAGCCAGAAAGCGCTCGCCCCAGCGGCGAACGGCCAGCTCAATCCGCGTCACCTCGACGATGTCCACACCCGTGTATAGCATACGCCTCCTGAAAGCGGGCGATCAACATGGGGTAGCCCGCAGCGGACTACCCCTATGCTCACTCACGTCGTCCTCGCCTGTGAAACGCTACATCGACGCTTCCAGCACTTCCGGGCTGACCTCACCGTTCGAGTCGTTGGCAGCGCGCTGCGGACGAGGCACGCCGCGACCAATGCCACGATAGATAAAGCCGCGCTCCTGCATGTCATCCGGATCGTAGATGTTGCGGCCATCCAGCACGATCGGTTGGTTCATCAGCCGCTTAATCTTATCGAAGTCGAGCTGCTTGAACTCGTTCCACTCGGTGACGACCAGCAGCGCGTCGGCGTGCTTGGCGACATCGTACGCCGTTGCGCAGTAGAGCACATCGGGCATATACGTCTCGGCAACATGCATCGCCACCGGGTCGTACGCCCGAATATGCGCGCCGCGCTCGATCAGCGACTGGATCACCGTGAGCGACGCCGCCTCGCGCATGTCGTCGGTGTTGGGCTTGAACGACAGACCCAGCACGCCGATCGTCTTGTCCTTCACATCGCCCAGCACATCTTCCAGCTTCTTGACGAACGACCGGCGCGCGTCGGCGTTGATGTCCATCACCGCCTGGAGCAGCTGCGGGTGGCAGCCCGCCGACGCCGCCATGTGGTGCAGCGCGAGCACGTCCTTGGGGAAGCACGAGCCGCCGTAGCCGATCCCGGCATCGAGGAAGTGCGGGCCGATGCGCTTATCCGCGCCCATGCCGCGCGCCACTTCCTTAACATCCGCGCCCAGTTGCTCGCAGATCGACGCGATCTCGTTGATGAAGCTGATGCGCGTCGCAAGAAAGGCGTTGGACGCATACTTGATCATCTCGGCGGTGCGCAGATCGGTGATGATGACGGGCGCATCCAGCGGCGCGTGCAGCTCGGCCACTTTCTCGGCGGCCTCGCGGTCGAGCGAGCCAAGCACGATCCGGTCGGGCTTGTTGAAGTCGTTGACCGCCGAGCCCTCGCGCAAAAACTCAGGATTCGACACGACTGCGAACGCAATGCCGTGCGCCTCCTGCGCGATCAGATCCGTCACCCAGTCGCCGGTTCCGACCGGCACCGTCGATTTATCGATAATAATCGTCCGCCTGCGCATCGCCCTGCCGATCGATTTGGCCGCCGTCTCGACATAGCCCAGATCAGCCGCGCCATTGTCACCCATCGGCGTGCCCACGGTAATAAACACAAAATCGGCTTCGGGCACACCCAGGTCATAGTTATCGGTAAAGCGCAGGCGGCCCGCGTCGAGATTACGCTTAAGCAGCTCTTCAAGGCCCGGCTCGTAGATCGGCGATTTGCCGGAGCGGAGCATGTCGAGCTTGCGCTGATCGATCTCGATACATGTAACATCATTGCCCAAATCTGCAAAACATACGCCAGTCACCAGACCAACATAGCCGGTGCCGACGACACAAATCTTTTTCACGAATGATCCTCCTGCGTGTGATGAGCCGAACTTATAAGGCTAAACGTTGCAACATGCGGCTTCGTTACGGCACCGCAAGCTCACGCCTCATACAGGACGACAACCAGCACGCTCTTGCCTGGTATTGCGATGTTGTCGCGGGCTACAAGACCTACCAAGTCCCATACCCTCAGTTGGTTATGTTATTTTGGCGCGTTCTCCGGCGCGTTGAGGTCGGCCAGGCCCTCGCCCACCAGCCGCGCGCCGCGCACCTGCGACTCGTAATCATGGCCGTTGGCCTGAAACGAGATCTCTTGCACCTCGACCAGCCGCTCTAGCTCCTGCTTCAGGTCGATGTCGAGCGAGCGCCACGTATTGGGCGCAAGCTGCGTCGTCTCGATCTGCGGCTCGTTGGAGACGACGCCATTCTGGTTCTGATATTCAAAAGCCCAGAAGCAAAAATCCTTATGTAAATTTGCCGCGATATGATTGGTATAGACCACCCGGATCAGCAGCGGGCACTCGGTCCCGGTCTGGCCTGCCTTGCTGAGCGATTGATGCACGATCTTGACATCGGCTTTCAGACGCAGGTGCTGGTACGAGGCGACATCCGCATCGACCTGCTGCGCAATCGCGGTGAGAAAGCCTTTATCGTTGCCGCCGCGCCGCACCAGACGCACATAGGGCAACTGGCAATCCTTGCGCTCCAGCGAGTTGGCGCAATCCTGAGCCGGAATCACCAGCCCGCTATCGGCAGCGCCCTCGGCGGTCGGCTTGACCGTATAGATCCACGGCAGCGGATCGGTCGGCGAGCTGCCAAAGACCGAGTCCACAAGCTGCTGGAAGCTGCCGTCGCGCAGCAGATCCCAGCTGGTCAGCTTCAAGTCCTGCTGCCCATCGACGGTTTGCAGCAGCCGAAACCCGCGATCGATCACGGTCTTGCCGACAGCGGCAGCGCCGCGCTCGGTCGCCACTTCCAGGAGCGGCTGCTCCGGTCGTTCGGCGGTCGCCACCGTCGGCGTGCTTTCGTTCAGAATGCGAATGCGGTAGCGTCCAGGGCTTTGCAGCACCACCGGCGTACGCGACACACTGGTTTCGATCTGAAGCTGCACGTCATCGCCGGTCAAATCGACCATCATCTGGCCGCTCTCAAGGCGAAAGCGTGCGTGCGCGGGATCGTTCCACTCCTGGCCGAAGCGCCCGATTTGGAGGGTCGTCCCAGCCCACAGCCCGATCGTCGCCGAGTCGAAGCGGAGCGTCGTCGCGAGGCCGGGCGTGGCCTCCTGGCGCACGATCACCCGATCGCCCTGGTTGAGCCGCCCATCTTGCAGCACCACCGGCTGGACCAGCCCGGCGGGCTGGACCTGAACGGCAAGCGGCTGCACGACGCTGGCCGTCAGCACACCGATCGTCGGCTGCGACCACCAGCGATAGATGTACAATCCGCTTGAGGTAGAAATGAAACAAAAGAGCGCGAACGAACACAGCAGAATTGCCCAGGCCAGACGCTCTGGACGTTTCGCCGCTACCGAATGTGTCGCCGTACGCTCGGTTTTCAGCATCGCCTAGGAACGCTCCTTCCGCCGCCCAAATGCCGCGCGCTGCTCGGCGCGCACCTCGTCGGGCACCGGTTGAAACTGCTGCAAGAAGCTGTCGCGGTACGCGGCGTAGCGCTGCTCGATAATCGCATGGCGCGCGCCCTCCATCAGACGAATCAGGAAGCGCACGTTGTGGATCGTCGCCAGCCGCGCGCCGAGCATTTCCTCAGCCCGGAGCAGATGGCGAATGTACGCGCGGGTATGATTGAGACAGGCGTAACAGTCGCAGCCCTCCTGAATCGGTCGGTCGTCACGTGCCCAGCGCGCGTTGAGCAGATTGATCCGGCCCGTGGGCGTCCAGGCCGCGCCGTGCCGTCCCAGCCGTGTCGGCAGCACACAGTCGAACATATCCACGCCGCGCGCAACGCCTTCGAGCAGATCTTCGGGCGAGCCAACGCCCATCAGGTAGCGCGGACGGTCATCCGGCAGCTCGGCGGTCGTCAGCGCCAGCGTCTCGTACATCTCTGTCTTCGTCTCGCCGACGCTCAGGCCGCCGATACCAAAGCCGGCCACCGGCTGCGAGGCGATGAATGCCGCGCTTTCGCGCCGTAGCTCAGGAAAAACGCTGCCCTGAACGATGCCGAAGAGCGCCTGATCGGGCCGGGTTTTCGCCGCCACACAGCGCTCAAGCCAGCGATGGGTGCGCTCCATCGCCGCCCGCGCATACTCCGGCGTGGTCGGGTACGGCGCACACTCGTCAAAGGCCATGATCATATCGGCACCAAGCTGCTCCTGAATCGCAATCGCGCGCTCCGGCGTGAAGCGATGCAGGCTGCCGTCGAGATGCGATCGAAAGGTGACGCCATCCTCGTCGATCACGTTGGTCGCGCCCAGGCTAAAGACCTGAAACCCGCCCGAATCGGTCAAGATCGCGCGGGGCCAGTTCATGAAGCGGTGCAGCCCGCCGAGATCGGCGACGACATCGCTGCCGGGACGCAGGAAGAGATGGTAGGTATTGCCCAGGATGATCGTCGCGCCCATCGCAGCGACTTCGTGCGAGGAGAGGGTTTTAACGGTTGCCTGTGTACCAACCGGCATAAACACCGGAGTCGGGATCGTACCGTGCGGGGTGCTCAACGTCCCTGCTCGTGAACCCGTCGTGGGGTCGCTATGCTCTACATTGAATTTAAAAAGTTCGTTCGCTATCATAATAATCGCCGTATTATAGCATGTTGTGGATCGAGGGCTGGAATGATGCGTTGCTGACGCCAGGATTATGAGCTTGCCGCGCCGGACCTGCCCTTTGGCACAGGTTGCGACATGTCCAACGTGCAGCGCAGCGCGCGACGCGGAGCGGTATGCTGAAGTGCATAGGATTTGGAGCAAGCGAGAGGTGTGCCATGCTTGCCAGTGTGCCGGTGCCGGTCCCAGCGCGCATCACGTACATTCAGGAGTTGGAAGCCGCGCTCGCGCAGCTTGACCACGCGGCGGCGCTGGCGCGAATGCCCTGGGCGCTGCTGGCGCTGAACGCGACCTTTTATCTGGATCGCTACCTGACCGCCGCAGCCTACCGCGTGGCCCTGAGAGCGGCGATCGATGCGGCGGGAGCGGAGCGCCAGGGCTGGCCCACACCATCGGGCGATGCTCCGGCAGACCTGGACGAGCTACAGCCGCCGGTCGAGGCGGGCGCGACCCGCCAAACGCTGTACCGCTGGGTATTCGACCGGGCGGTCAGCTCAGGCAATCCGGCCCAATTCCTGCTGGCGCAGCACGCCTGCGAGATCGCGGAGGTTGTGCCCGAATCTTTCCTATCGTCGGCGCTACGCATGGGCCTGCTGCCCGTGCCGGTATCGTCGTTTGCCGCGCCGCCCACAGCCAGCGCCACACCCGGCGCGCGCTCGATCGAACAGCTTAGCCGCGCGCTGCTCCGCCACCGGCTCACGCCACGAGATTTTGCCGAAAGCTTGCTGGTGCTGCACGCCGCACAGCGCGCGCAGGAGCTAACCGGCCACGCCTACGCCGTACCGCTGGCACCCCCCGATCATGCGCAGGACTCTGACCTCAGCGCTGCTTGCACGCCGAAGCGCCTGCGCATCGGACAGCCCCACGATCTGGCAGCCCGCGCGCTTGCGTCGGCCAATCCGCTGGCGATCATGACGGTCGAGGCGGGCCTGGTGGAGGCCGAGACGCTGCACGGCGCGCCGCAGCTTTTGCTGCTGGCCGCCCTGGATCGCGCACTCTCCGGTCTGCTGTAGGCAGCCTTCCTCGCGCTCAAGCGCCATGCGCCGCCATCCGGCCTCAATCTACATGCCAGCCGCGATCCCGCCGTTGAGCCGCCCACGCATTCCACCCACTGTCCAGAAGGACAGGCGCGCAGCCTGGACGGTTTGACGAGCAGCAGACCGACCAATCGCCTAATGTGGCGCGCGGCGCGGCGGCGTATAGTCGAATCAGCAAGACGATCACAGATCCTTTTGATAGACGGAGGGAACCCCGATGACTTCGCAAAACTCTCGCACGATTTTGATCACTGGCGCGTCGCGCGGTCTTGGTTTGGCACTCGCCCGCGAGCTGGCACGGCGTGGCTGGACTCTCATCCTCGATGCGCGGGGAGCCGAGACGCTCGAAGCCGCGCGCGCCGAGCTTGCCGCCCATACGCAGGTGATCGCGCTGCCCGGCGATGTCACCGATCCGGCTCACCGCCAGACACTGGCCGCCGCCGCCCAATCGCTTGGCGGGCTGGATGCGGTCGTCAACAACGCGGGCATCCTTGGCCCCAGCCCGCAGCCTGAGCTGTTGAGCTATCCGCTCGACGTGCTGGAGCAGGTCTATCGTGCCAACGTGATCGCGCCGCTGGGTATCCTTCAGGCTGTGCAGCCGACGCTGAAGCCGGACGCGCGGATCATCAACATCACCAGCGACGCGGCGGTCGAGCCGTATGCTGGCTGGGGTGGCTACGGATCGAGCAAGGCCGCGCTGGAGCAGCTCTCGGCGATCCTGGCTGCCGAAAACCCAGCGCTACGCATCTACTGGGTCGATCCGGGCGATATGCGCACGCAGATGCATCAGGATGCGTTTCCGGGCGAGGACATCAGCGATCGACCGCTGCCGGAGACAAGCGTGCCCGGTCTGATCGCGCTGCTGGAGGGCGCGCAGCCGAGCGGACGCTACGCCGCGCGGGCGCTGGCGGAGGAGGTGGCCGCATGATGGCCGTGTCGAGCAAGAACGAGGTCCTGCGACGACTGTCCACCTCGGCGATCCCGAACGTCGGCGGCCTGGATTTTTCCTTGCCGCCGGAGCTTGAGGCCAGCGCGCCGCCTGAGGCGCGCGGTCTGGCCCGCGACGAGGTGCGACTGATGGTATCGTACCACGCCGACGATCGCGTCATACACACGCAGTTCCGTGATCTGCCGCGCTTCCTGCACGCAGGCGACGTGCTGGCGATCAACACCAGCGGCACGATGAACGCGGCGATCGATGCGCGCCGCGCGGATGGCACGGCGGTCGAGCTCCATCTCTCGACGCATCTGCCCGCCGATCTGTGGATCGTCGAGGTGCGGCTGCCCGCCGACAACGCGACCGTCGCGTTCTACGATGCGAGCGCTGGCGAGACGCTCGCGCTGCCCAACGGCGCGACCGCAACGCTGCACATGCCGTACCTGAGCGACCGCACGGCATATCGCGGCGGCCCGACACGGCTCTGGATCGCGACGCTGAATCTGCCCGGTCCGCTGCATACGTACCTTGAGCGCTACGGCTTCCCGATCCGCTACGGTTACGTCAATCAGGACTGGCCGACCGAGTACTATCAGACGGTGTACGCGACCGAGGTCGGCAGCGCCGAGATGCCCTCGGCGGGCAGGGCCTTTACGCCGGAGCTGCTGACGCGGCTTGTGGCTCGCGGCGTGCAGATCGTGCCGCTGCTGCTGCACACGGGCGTTGCCAGCCTGGAAGATCACGAGCCGCCCTACGAGGAATTTTATCGGGTGCCGGTCGAGACAGCCCGCGCCGTCAATAGCGCGCGCGCCCTGGGCAGGCGCGTCATCGCGGTAGGAACGACGGTGGTACGAGCGCTTGAAACCGTAACCGACGTCGACGGCGTGACGCATCCCGGCGAGGGCTGGACCCGCGAGATCATCACGCCGGAGCGGGGCATTCGCGCGATCAACGGGCTGCTGACCGGGCTGCACGAGCCGCGCGCGACCCATCTGGCAATGCTCGAAGCGCTGGCCGGGATCGAGCATTTACAGGTGACATACGCCGAGGCGCTGCGCGAGGGATACTTGTGGCACGAGTTCGGCGATCTGCATCTGATCCTGCCGTAGCGCACCAGGCAAACACAAGCATTGTGCGGCCACCCCACATCCCCGGCCTGCGCTGCGCCTGGCGATGGCCGCACCCGGTCTGTCGCCCGCCCTCTCTCCTGGCATAGGAGAGGGGGCACATCTGTGTGCGGTGCCTGGTTCTCGGTTCTCCCTCTGCTCCTGTGTTCTTCTCCGTTGTTCTTTGTTTTCCTGTTAAAGTTGTGTTGATCGGGCTGTGGTAGAATGGGCTACAGAGTATTTTTTTGACGCGCAACTATGCAGAACATCACCGTTGCTTCGGTTGAAGAAACACGACAGCTCGAAGCCGCAGCGGTCGCCGGCGGCGTAAGCTGGGCCGAGCTGATGGAACGAGCCGGGCGCGGCGTGGCCCAGGAGGTCATGCGGCGGCTCGAAGCGGTACGCGACGCGCGCATCCTGGTGCTGGTCGGGCCGGGCAACAACGGCGGCGACGGGCTGGTTGCTGCGCGCTATCTCCACGACGCGGGCGCGAAAGTCGCGCTGTACATCTGGAAGCGCCGGGAGCGCGCCGACGATCAGCCGTGGCGTGCCTGCCGTGAGCGCGGCATTCCTGAGCTGCAAGCGCAGGCCGACCACGGGGGGCAATCGCTGCGGCAGGCAGCGCAGCGCGCGGCGGCGGTCGTGGATGCGCTGCTCGGCATGGGCGTCGATCGACCGCTGGAGCCGCCCGTCGCGCAGATGGTCGAGACGATCAACGGCGTGCGTGCCGCGCGGTCCGGCAGCTCGCCGCTGGTGGTGGCGATCGACGTGCCGACCGGCATCAACGCCGATAGCGGCGCGGTGATGGGCCATGCGCTGATGGCGGATGTCACGATCGCGACCGGGATTCGTAAACACGGGCATCTACGCGAGCCGGGGCGTCGCTATTCGGGCGATGTCACCTGCGTGCCGATTGGCCTACCTGATACACACGAGGAGACAAGAATGGCGGAGTCGCTTAATCCACAGGCGCTACGCGCCCTGCTTCCTGCACGTCCGGCAGACTCACATAAGGGCACCTTCGGCAAAGTGATGGTTGTGGCCGGAGCCGGGCGCTACCCCGGCGCGGCGTTTCTGACCACCAGCGGCGCGCTGCGGGCTGGCGTCGGGCTGGCAACTCTGGCGTGCGGTCGCTCGATCTTTGGCGCGCTGGCAGCCTCGCTGCACGAGGCGACCTTCCTGCCGCTGCCCGAAGAGGATTGGGGCGTGCTCGGCGCAAGCGCAGCTCAGGAAGTGCTGCAAAACCTTGAGGGCTACAAAGCGCTGGTGGTCGGGCCGGGCCTGGGCCGCGAGGAAGAAACCAGAAAGTTTTTAGAGCGGCTGCTCAAGATCGAGGCATCGAAAACGGCGGGCGGCGTCGGCTTCTTGAAGGCCGCCGCACCCGTGGTAGCGGAGCGCGCCCGCAAGACCGGCGGCAGCGTTGGATTCCGCCGCGCCACCCCTGCCGCCGAGAGCACCGAGACAAAGGCCGAGGAGCAGAAGCCTGGCGAGGTTGAGCTACCGCCGCTGGTGCTGGACGCCGATGGCTTGAATCTGCTCAGCGAGATCGACGAGTGGTGGACGAAAGTGCCCGCCGGGCGGCTGGTGCTCACGCCGCATCCTGGCGAGATGGCCCGTCTGCTCAAGCTTGAGAATCCGGGCGAGGTCAACGCCGATCGCGCGGGCGCGGCGCTGCGGGCGGCCCAGGAGTGGCAGCAGATCGTCGTGCTCAAAGGCGCGGAGACAGTGATCGCAGCGCCCGACGGCAAGACCAGCATCGGCCCGGCTGGCAATCCGGCGCTGGCAACCGCAGGCACCGGCGACGTGCTGGCGGGCGTGATCGGCGGCCTGATCGCGCAGGGCGTCGAGGCATTCGACGCGGCGCGGCTTGGCGTCTTCCTCCATGCCCAGGCAGGCCAGCTCGTTCGCCGTGAGATCGGCGAGGCGGGCGCGGTGGCAGGGGATCTGCTCCTGCGGCTGCCGCGCGTCATCGGCGAGTTGCGGAATAGTTAGAGAACAAAGAACAACGGAACAAAGAACAAATGCGATCTTCTCTGTTCTTTGTTCTTTGCTCTTACATGTATGCATACTGTTGACCTGATCATCAAAAAACGCGACGGCGGAGCGCTCACCGGCGAGGAGATCGCCTGGCTGATCGAGCACTACACCAGCGGCGACGTTCCCGATTACCAGATGGCGGCGTGGGCGATGGCGGTGCTCTTGCGCGGCATGGACGACCGCGAGACAGCCGATCTGACGCTGGCGATGGCCCGATCTGGCGATATGCTCGATCTCCACGATGTCGCGCCGAGCACGGTCGACAAGCACTCGACGGGCGGCGTCGGCGATAAGACCAGCCTGGTGCTAGGGCCGCTCGTCGCCGCCGTTGGCCTGCGCGTCGCCAAGATGTCGGGGCGCGGACTGGGCTTTACCGGCGGCACGCTCGACAAGCTGGAGTCGATCCCCGGCTTTCGGGTCGATCTGTCGATCGACGAGTTTCGGCAGGCAGTGCGCGACGTTGGCCTGGTGATCGCGGGGCAGAGCGCCGATCTCGCGCCCGCCGACAAGCAGCTCTACGCGCTGCGCGACGTGACCGGCACGGTCGAGAGCATCCCGCTGATCGCCGCGAGCGTGATGAGCAAGAAGCTGGCGGCGGGCGCGGACTGTATCGTGCTGGACGTGAAGGCGGGCCAGGGCGCGTTCATGAAGACCGTGGACGATGCGCGCTCGCTGGCGGAGCGCATGGTCGCGATCGGACGCCACGCCGGTCGCAAGGTCGCGGCGGTGATCACCTCGATGGATCAGCCGCTCGGCCACGCGATCGGCAACGCGCTTGAGATCAAAGAGGCAATCGCGACGCTGCATGGGCACGGCCCCTCCGATTTCGTCGAGCTGTGTGTGGCGCTTGGCACGCAGCTTATGCTGCTGGCCGGAACAGCGTCCAGCGCAGCCGAGGCCGAGGCGCAGCTCCGCGAGGCGCTTGAGAGCGGCGCGGCCTGGCGCGTCTTCAGGGCGTTCATCGCCAACCAGGGCGGCGATGTCGGCGTGATCGACGAGCCGCGTCTGCTGCCTGAGGCCACAGTCGTCGAGCCGGTCTACGCGCCGCATGACGGCTACATCGCGCGGATCGACGCGCTGGAGCTTGGGCTCGTCGTTGGCGATCTGGGCGGCGGGCGGCAGAAAAAAGACGATCCGATCGACCACAGCGTCGGCATTGTGCTGGAGCATAAGGTCGGCGAGTTCGTGGCGCAGGGCGCGCCGCTGGCGACGATCCACGCCAGCCGGATCGAGGACGTTGGGCGGGTCCACGATCGCGTGCGGGCCGCGTTCCACCTGACCGCCGATGCGCCAGCGCCGCCGCCGCTGGTGTACGAGGTCGTGCGCTAGCGCCTGCCGGAGAAAGTATCGAGCCAATGCCGATCTACGAATATATCTGTGCCAACTGCAACGGTCGCTTCCAGAAGCTCGTCAGCGGCTTCAGCGCGCCCGCTGGCCTGACCTGTCCGCGCTGCGGCCATGCCGATGTGCGCAAGGCCGTGTCGCGCTTTGCCGTCGTGCAATCGGAGGAGGCGCGGCTTGAGTCGCTCTCCGATCCGTCCACGCTGGGCGGCCTCGACGAAAACGATCCGGCGTCGGTCGCGCGCTGGGCCAAGAAGATGGGCAAAGAGCTGGGCGACGAGGCGGGCGACGATTGGGACGAGATGGTCGATCAGATGCTCGAAGAAGAGATGAGCGGCGAAGGCGGCAGCGCGGCACCTGATCAGTCGCAGGATCTCGGCTGGGGATAGCGCAGCGACGGGCCGTAGATGGTATCATTCATAGGTACGGGCCATCAGCCGCGTGCAACATATGTATGATTAACGACAGCGCCCGCATCCGCTCAGGGCACACAGGTGCCGATCGTGCCAGCGGATGTGGGTGAGCGCATCTAAGGACGGGTATGTTTCGACGATTTTTTGGAGGAGATGACCGCAAGCCGGAGCAGGAAGAGAAGCCGCCGCAGCCGCAGGCCGAAGAGCCTGTAGAGCCAGCGCCCCAGCCGACCACACAGCTTTTTCGGCGGGTAGACGAGATCGACATCGAGGCGCAGCGGATCGCGCAGGCCGAGGCGGAGCGCCGCCGTGCCAGCGGTGGCCTCCGCCGCTTCTTTGGCGGCGAGGAGCGCGACGAGCAGGAGATTCAGCGCGAGGTGCAGAAGACCACCGCCGCCGTGCAAAAGACGCGGTCGGGCATGTTCGGGCGCATCTCCGAGATCTTCAAGGCCGACGAGCCGATCACGCCCGAGCTGTGGGAAGAGCTGGAAGATCTGATGATCGCCGGTGATGTGGGCATCGACACGACGCTCCATCTGATCGAGCGCGTGCAAAAGAAAGTCGAGCGCAACAACGTTCGCCGCGCCAGCGAGGCCCGCGCGCTGCTCAAGCAGGAGATGGTCAAGCTGCTCAAGGTGGACACGCCGCAGTACTCCGAGCGCTCGACCAAGCCGTACGTCGTGCTGGTGATCGGCGTCAACGGTGCTGGCAAGACCACGCTGATCGCCAAGATCGCCAACCGCTACAAGCGCGAGATGGGCAAGAACGTGATCCTGGGCGCTGCCGATACCTTCCGCGCCGCCGCCGTCGAGCAGTTGCAGACCTGGGCCGAGCGCATCGATGTGCCGGTGATCACCCAGGGCCAGGGCGCAGATCCGGGCGCGGTCGCGTTCGACGCCGTGCAGGCAACCTACGCGCGCAGCTCCGACATCCTGATCATCGACACGGCGGGCCGCCTGCAATCGAAGTATAACCTGATGCAGGAGTTGCAAAAGATCAAAAACATCGTGCGCAAGCGTGTCGAGTGGGCGCCGCACGAGGTGCTGCTGGTGATCGACGCGACCACCGGGCAGAACGGTATCCAGCAGGCACGCGCGTTCATGGAGGCCGCCGATGTGACGCATCTGGCGCTGACGAAGCTCGACAGCACGGCGAAAGGCGGGATTGCCTTCGCGATGGTGCAGGAGATCGAGCGACCGATCAAATACATCGGCACCGGCGAGAAGGTCGACGATGTGGCGATCTTCGATCCCGATGCCTTTGTCGATGCATTGTTTGAAGACTAAGGAGCAACTATGCTAGCGTGTCCGGTCTGTGGGCAAAAACTGATGCTGAGCTTCACCATGCTGGTCGGCTCGTTGGTGGTCTGTCCCAAGTGCGACACCGACCTGCGCATCACCAGCCGCGATCCAGAGCGCGTGGAGGCCGTGCCCGAAGAAGAAACGCTCAACGCCGAAGGCAAGCCCGAAAGCTATGCGTAGTCACGTACCACAAACAAGGAACAAAGCACAGAGAGCAGTTCGTCGCTTATGCTTTGTTCTCTGTGCTTTGTTCTCTGTTCTCTCGCTCACCGGCTGCCTGCTGATCTCAGGCGCGAACCAGTCCGCCGATAGCACGGGCGAGGGCGGCAACGTGTACGTCAGCTTTGTGAGCGCCGAGGGCAACGATACGCGCATCGTACAGACCAACTTTCCGGGCCAGACGCTCGATCTGACGGTCTTTGCGCGCAACGAGCGCGGCCAGATGCGGATCGAGGTGCTCGACGATCGCGGCAGCGTGGTGCTGTCGGTCGAGGGGACGGCTCAGGAGCAGGTGCGGCCCGGCCAGGTGCAGACCAACGCGGCGGGCGAGTTCCGCTACCGCGTGCGAGCTACGGGCGCGCAGCGCGGCGAGTTCCAGATCCTCTACCAGCCGACAGGCGGCTAGGCTTGTCGGCGCAGGCTCACGAGCCAGCACCACGGCGCGTTGCTCATCGGGCGGCGCGCCGTTCGCTCGTCGCGGCGGTGCTCTTGCTGCTCTACCTGCTCGTGCTCCTCGGCCTGACAATGGCCCCGCACCCGCGCGAGCCCGCCCAGCTCGTCAATCTGATCCCATTCAAAAGTATCCTGGCTGGCATCCGGCGCGGCGGCTGGCTGCTCAACGTCAACGTGCTTGGCAACATCGCCGCGTTCGCGCCGCTCGGCTTGCTCGTGCCAGCCGTCAGCAGACGCGCCAGCGCGAGCGGGATCGTCTTGTGCGGCCTGCTCACCAGTACGTCGATCGAGGTAGCGCAGTGGTTTCTCGCCCGCCGCGTCGCCGATGTGGACGATATTATCCTGAACGTCGTCGGCGCGCTGCTCGGCTACGGCTGGTATGTGCTGCTAGTCCGGTCTGTTCCCCACCCAGACCACAAACACGAGTCATAGAGCGGCGCGCGAACGTCATCACATATTTTTCACACCCTGGTCATTCCAGTGACCGCTCCACAATCCTATACTCATCTCAGCAATTCTTAAGGAGAACGATCTATGGCGATGCTGACAAGACTGGCGGGGTTGATTTTCGCGGCGCTGCTGCTGACCACCCTACACCAACCGATCGCCGCCGCGCCGCGTATCACACCGATCGTTGGCGGCGGCTTTTTGTTGGGCGGATCAGTCAACGGAAAGTGGATCGACGCCGCGACCACGGCCCGGCAGTTGCGCGGCAATCAGCGCTACCGGATCTACACCACTGCCGGGCAGATCGGCACCAGCACAGGCAAGGCGAAAGCAGTGGAGGTCATCTGCCCCGATATGTGGCAGGTCGAGTTCAAGCCTTACCCTTCGGCGGCTGAGTTCGTCGCGGTTGGAGGAACCCACAATCCTTTGCCACGCAAGCCGCGTCTGCACAGCCCCAATACTGCGGTCTATCGCCAGGCTGTCGCCGACATTCTCAGGGCGCACGGCATCGCCAATCCTGATGTTCGCATCACTAAGATCGTGCGGATCGACCTTGAGGGCGACGGCGTGGATGAGGTTGTGATCAGCGCCACACGGTTTAGTTCCCAATTGCCTTCAGCTAGCGCAGGCGACTACTCGCTCGTCGTGCTCCGTAAAATCATCAATGGCAAGGTCCAGACGATTCCGATCGACGAGAACTATTATCCCAAAGCCGAGGATTTCATCGCGCCCAACACGTTTAGCGTCCCCGCGATCGTGGACGCGAACGGCGATGGCACGATGGAGATTATGGTCAACTGGGGATACTACGAAGGCAGCGGCGCTGAGCTATACAGCGTGCAGGGGAGTAAGGTGACAGGCGTGCTGAGCGGCGGCTGCGGCGTGTAGCGGCGCTCCTATGGAGAAGCGCTTGACGCAACGGCTGCTGGCTCGATACCAGCAGCCGTCGTGTTCATCTCAGGTCACGCCAGTCAGCGCGCTATCGAGCATATGGCCCAGCGCATCCATATCGGCGCGCACATCGGCCAGCCGCGAGGAAACGCTGTCGGTGCTAATCGTGGCATCCACGGCGGGCGCGGCGCGCAGGCGCACCGTCTCAGCCAGCACATTATCGAGATTGGCGCAGATATTTTCGAGCTGCGCGACGATGCGCTGATGATAGGTGCCGAGCGCCTGCGCATGGTTGAGCCGCTCGGCAACCGCGTCGCGCGTTTCCTGATACTGCTGGCGCAGCATCGGATCGTGCGTGGTCTTGATCTGGCTGTCGAGCCGCACCAGCTGCACATTCAGCTCGGACGTATTGGTCTGTTGCAGGTACGAGACGACGGTCTGGCCTTTGACCGCCAGCGCGTACGCTTCCTCGACGATACTATCCACCTGGCCCGTCACCCGCTCCAGCGTCGCGCGCAGCGCCCCCTCGGTCGATGCGACCGACTGGGCGATCTGGGCCTGGACCCGCGCGATAGCGTCGAGCTGCGCCTGGAACGGCGTGCCGCGCGGCGGACGCAGCACGCGCGGACGAGCCTGGGCCTTTTGCGCGGCCTTGGGATCGAGCACCGTCAGCGCGACCAGCGCCGCGTAGGCGAGCAAGCCCACTGGCAGCAGCCAGAGCGCGATCGTCAGGCCAGCGCCGATCGCGACCAGCGCGATCAGCAGATTCAGCGGACGGGTTGCGGCGGTGACAATTGAAACGCGCATATCACTTCCACGATGGCCGCAGCGGCGCTTCTGAGCGCGCCGCCACAGCACACGATAAAGCTCAGAAATACCGGCTCAGATTCTCGAAGACCTTGTTGATGTCGCCCGTGCTGCCGGAGATCACGATCGTGCGGGTGAAATCGGCGATCTGCTGAAGCGCATCCTTGGCAGCGTCCTCGCCGTAGGCGATCGGGAAGATCGAGATGTCGGTTTCGTTGTAGTCGGCCCTGACATCCTCGAAGGTGCTTGTCTGCGCGGTATCTTCGCCGTCGCTCAGCAGCACGATCGCGTTGATCCGGTTGCGATCGTCGATGTCGGCTTCCAGCACCTTGCGCGCCTCGCGCAGCGCATCGTACATCGCGGTCTTGCCCTCGACCTCGATATTCTGCACCGCGCTTTGAAGCTGGATGCGGTTCTCGCTCAGCACGCCGAGCGGCACGACTACCTCAGCGGTATCCGAGAACGTCACCATCGCGACGCGATCTTCTGGCAGCAGGCGGCTGAGGAATAGCTCAAGCCCCGCTTTGGCCTCTTCGATCTTATCGCCGCGCATCGAGCCTGAGGTATCGACGACCAGCACGATATTCGCGCGCTTGCGGTTCGCGGCCCAGGCGTTCTTGGCCGCCACCAGCACATTGCCCGGCGGCACCTCAAGGAGCGTCTGCGGCTGGTTCGGATCAGCACCGAACTGCGGCGAGATCGGATCGCCGATCGCGACCGCCGTATTGGCCGGGCGGAAGCCGAACTGCATCGCGGCGGTCTGGCTTTCGGGCGAGTTCAGAAAATCGAAGAGCTGCTGGGCGGCCTGCTGCTCCTCCTGCGAGGCGGAGGCCATCACGATGAAGGGATTATCGTGCCAGAACGTGCCCTCACGCGGATAGATCGCCACCAGCGGCGTTGGCGGCGCGCTCTTGTTGAACTCGATCAGCGTGATCTCCTCCATTGGAAACGCCGAGATATACGACGTGCCGTACTTCTTCATGTTTTCGGAGAAGACCAGCGTATTATAGCCATAGTGCTTGATCGCCAGGCCGAGATCGCGCAGAAACTTCTGGCTGGACTCCGCCTGTACGTCGGCCTCGGTCAGGCCGCGCGACTTATTGGTCGCGGCGTAAAACTCGGCCAGCACCGTCGACAGCGCGGTGGTGCTAATCTCAGGATCAGTATGGCCCCACGAGAAGCGGCCCCACTCAGGATGCCCGTACTTGCCCCAGCCCTCCGGCTCGTTGACCAGCGCCAGCAGATCATTCCAGCCAATCTGCTTGTTGGGCCAGCCGAGCGCCTCGGCCATCGGCTTCCACATCGAGATCACCACCGGCGTCAGCAGCATCGGGCGGCTCGACACGGCTACGTTGGGATTGCCGCTCTCCTGCTTGAGCACCTCCAGCCACACGCTCGACGACGGCGACCAGATCGTCGGCTGGAGCGAGCCCTGCTTGATCTCGGTGCGCGCCGCCCCCGACGATTTGTTGACGCCCTCGGCGAAAATCGGACGATTGTTGACCTTCGCGCCGCTGCGGTTGAACTCAGCCAGCCGATCATTCAGCCAGGCCTCTTTTTCCGGAGAGTACGCGAGCGTGATCTTGACGGCGTTGGCGGGGGCCTCGCTGGCCTCGCCGGGGGGAGACGCGGTTGTCGGGCCGCACGCGGTCAGCAGCAGCGCCAGTAGCAACAGTAAGCGGATTGGTTTCATCATAGTATCTCCTTAGCGTTGAGCAGCACGCTTCCAGGCGTCGAGCAGCGCGTCGAGCACGGCGGCCTCCGGCACCTCCACCAGCGTCGGCACATCCAGCCGCACCCCCGCCGACGCATTGCGGGTAAACGGCGAGGCAGCGCCATCCAGCGGCACATCGCGGAGCGCCGGACGAAAGCCGAGCTGAACGGCCTGCTCCTGCTGCGCACGGCTGAGCAGAAAATCGCGAAACTGGCGGGCGGCCTCGCGATCCGTGGGCGTGACCCACTCGGCGTCAAGGATCGCGTACGGGTGGTTGCTCCACAGGTTCGCGGGCGGGTAGATCAGCACAAGGTTATCGTTCCATCGGCTGCGGGCATTCGCCATCTGCGCAAGCGCCAGATTCTCGTAGGTCGCCACGGCATCGTACCGCGACGGGCCAAAGGCGATCATGTCGTTCATCAGCGTTGCGCTGCTGTCGTTGAACGACGCCGCACGCTCCATCTCGCTCAGCCAGCCCAGAAACTCTGGATCTTGCACATCCGCGACGGTCAGGCCGCTGCTCTTGCGATGGTAGTCGTAGGCCATCAGCAGCAGCGCTTGCAGGCCGTTGTTGGAGACAGTCGGCGTGGCATGGCCCCATTTGACCGTGCCCCATTCGGGATGGCCTTTCGCGCCCCAGCCCTCAGGCGCGACGATCGAGGCGTGTAAGTTTTGCCAGGCGCTCTGACCGCCGTCGCTGAGCGCCGCCGCGCGCTGCTGCCACGCCGCCAGCACTATGGGTGTCAGCACCAACATCTGGGGTGCGTCGCTGCCGCTCGTGGGAACGAGCGGACGACCGGCGCGCTGCTGCCACTCCTGGTTGAGCAGCGCCAGCCACAGATCGCTGGCCGGACTCCACACATCGGGCTTGAGGGAGCCGTCGAGCAATCCCTGCATCGACTCGCGGGAGCCAAGGCCGCGCAGCTCAATATCGATCGACGCTCCGTTGGCCGTGATGCCGCTCGCCTCGAAGGCCGCCGCCGCATCCTCCAGCCAGCGCTGCTTCTCGGTGCCATAGACGATCGTGAGCGTAACGGGCGCGGGCCGTGGCAGCACCGACAGCGGCGCGTATGGTCGTTGCCAGCCCAGCAGCGGCATTGCGGCGGTAGCGATGACCAGCAGCAGGTATCCAATTGTGATCGCTAGTCGTAGTGGACGCACAGGTACTCCTTGATTTGGGGCCTGTTATGCTTCGTTTGTCGGGTGCGGGCAATGGGTTGTACGCGATTCCGTATCGCGAGGTTGCACAACCTAAACTTGAGGAGCAGCAGGAAGCTGCCTGATGCAAAGCGATCCGCCTGCATATGGTACCACGCAACGTCAACGCGGCGGGCGCGGAGCAGGAGCGCAGCCCGCACCCGCCGCGAGCAGGGCGGGCCGATCATGGCAGCGGGCTAGAGCTGGACGCTGAACGCCCGATCGATGTTCGTCTCGGCCTCGATCTTATGCAGCACCTCGCCCGGCACCGGCTCGTCGACCGTCAGCACCATGATCGCCTGGCCGCGCGGCGTCTGCCGACCCACGTGCATCGACGAGATGTTAATATCGGCCTCGCCCAGGATCGTGCCGACGTGGCCGATCAGGCCGGGACGATCCTGGTGGAAGGTGAAGAGCATCGCCTGAGACGGCACCAGATCGAGCCAGTAGCCATCGACCTCCACGATATGCGGCTCGTCCTGCACCGCCGTGCCGCCAAAGGTATGGACGCGATCGTCGCTGGTCGTGACACGCAGCTCAAGCAGCGCCGCGTAGCGCTCGGCCTCAGGCTGCGTGCGCTGGTTGACGACCAATCCGCGCTCGCGGGCCAGCAGCGCCGCGTTCACGGGCGTGACCCGCTCCTCGCTCACGCCTTCGAGCAGGCCGGCGATCGTCGCCAGGCGGATCGGCTCGGTCGTCGTCTCCGCCAACTCGCCGCTATACACGATCTCGTAGGTGCTGGCGGGCGATTGCACAAGCTGCGTTGCCAGCCGCGCCAGGAGGCGGCCCAGCCGGACGTAGGGCGCGACCACCTGCCAGGCCTCCGGCGCGACAAACGGCGCATTCACGGCATAGCGCGGCGTGCGATTCTGAAGCGCATCGAGCACGCCCTCGGCCACGTCCGCCGCCGTCAGTGCCTGCGCCTCCTCGGTTGAGGCACCAAGGTGCGGCAGCGCGATCACCCGTGGATGGCTGACCAGCGGATTATCGACCGGCGGCTCTTTGGCCCACACGTCCAGCGCTGCGCCGCCGATCTGGCCGCTTTCGAGCGCGGTGTAAAGCGCGGCCTCGTCGATAATACCGCCGCGCGCGCAGTTGACGATATACGCGCCGCGTCGCATCTGCCCCAGCCGCTCGGCGTTAAGCAGATTGCGCGTCGATTCGATCAGCGGCGTGTGGATCGAAACAATGTCGGACTCGCGCAGCAGCGTGTCGAGCGTGACAGCCTGCACGCCGAGCTGATGGGCGCGCTCCTGCGAGATGAACGGATCGTAAGCCAGAATATGCATCTCCAGCGCTCGCGCCCGCCGCGCCACCTCCGAGGCGATCCGGCCAAAGCCGAGCAGCCCCAGCGTCTTACCGCGCACCTCCCAGCCCATGAACTTGCCGCGCTCCCACTTGCCGTTTTGCATCGAGCCGTGCGCCTGCGGCACCCAGCGCGCCATGCTCAGCAGCAGCCCGATCGTCAGCTCAGCCACCGCGATGCTGTTGGACGCGGGCGCGTTCACCACCAGAATCCCGGCGCGTGTCGCCGCGTCGAGGTCGATATTGTCCACGCCCGTCCCGGCCCGCCCTACTACCTTGAGCTGCGTGCCGTGCGCCAGCACGTCCGCCGTCACCTTGGTCTGCGAGCGCACCACCAGCGCATCGTAGCTCGGCAGCACATCCTTCAGCGCGTCCGGCGTGAGATCGAGGCGCATGTCGACATCGAACGCCTGCTTGAGCGCCTCCAGGCCCTCCGCGCCGATCTTTTCCGTTACAAGAATACGAGCCATGATTATGCTCCTCATTGGTTTCAAGTTCCAAGTTTCGAGTTCCAAGTTTCCGGTCCCTGGTTCTCCTGTTTCTTTTTGCTCCGTCAGGCGGAGCAAAGGGAGGATGGGGAACACCCTACACGCCCGGCCTGACGGCGCGTTGTTCTCTACCTGGAGGCAAAGAAAAAGAGCGTCAGCAAGCTCCCTCGCCGACGCCCTTGTCGTAACGATCGTGGACCTGCGCAGCAGATCCAGGGCTGCCGATGTCTCTCCCGCAGCGCATCCTGCATCGCCTGCATATCCGTCCCCAGGTGGGCGCATTATACCCCAACCCGGCACCGGCACGCCGCCAACAAAGGTCCTGGCAGACTCGCCCCAGACCCGACCGCGCCTCAGGTTGAAATGGTAGGGCAGTATCGGGTTCAGAACGTTTTGAATATGATTCTCACCTGTGCTATACTCCACAAGGACGTAGAAAAGCAAAATTGCCTGTAGATTTCTGTAGATTTTTATGGCAGAATCACCATCACATGAGCAAGATTGGCTCACGCTGAGCGAGGCCAGCAAGCTGCTCGGCGTACACCCCGCGACGCTGCGGCAGTGGAGCGATGAGGGCAAGGTGCGCATCTTTCGCACGCCCGGCGGTCATCGTCGCTTCTCGCACGCCGACATCGAGCGCATGCTCCAGGTGACGCCGCTGCGCGGCGCCGGACTCTCGTCGTACCTGATGACCGAGGCGCTTGAGCGTACGCGCCAGGAGCTTCCGGGGGCGCTTGGGCAGAACTGGGCGCGCGGTATCGGCGAGGACGAGCGGCAGCGGCAGCGCCAGTCGGGGCGGCAGTTGGTCGCGCTGACGACGCAGCTCATCGGCAAGCGGACGCCCACGACGGAGCAGCGCGAGATCGCGCAGCGGCTAGGCCGCGAGTACGGCGAGATGATGGCGCGTACCGGCCATAGCCTGCCCGATGCGGTGATGGCCTTCATCTTCTTCCGCGACTCGCTGCTCGAAACCGTGTTTAGTCTGCCTGAGACGACCGGCCTCGATCGCGACGAAACCCTGGCGATCGTCCGGCGCATCAACGACCTGCTCAATGAGGTGCTGCGGGCGATGATGGACGCGCACGCGCAGACCGCGGCAGCGCCAGGAGCGGAAGGCTAAGATGGACGAGGCGCGCAACCGGCCCTACCCAATCGTGCTGACGCAGCTCGACCGCGTGAAGTGCGTCGTGGTGGGCGGCGGCGAGGTCGCGGTGCGCAAGATCCGCGCGCTGCTCGACAGCGGCGCACGTGTCATCGTGATCAGTCCCGACGCGCAGCCGCAGATCGCGGAGTGGCGCGAGGCCGGGCAGCTCGTCCATGTGGCGCGGCCCTACACCTCAGGCGATCTCTCCGGCGCTTTTCTTGCTATCGCCGCGACCGACCGGCGCGAGGTCAACGCGGCGGTGGCAGAAGAAGCGCGGCAGCACGGGATGTTATGTAACATCGCCGACGATCCCGCAGAGAGTACGTTTCACACGCTCGGCGCGGTGATGCGCGGCGATGTGCTGCTGGCAGTTGGAACCGGCGGCGATAGTCCCGCGCTGGCGGCGCATATTCGGCGCAAGCTCGAAGCAACCTTCGGCCCTGAGTACGGCGTGCTGGCTCACCGGCTGGGAGCGCTGCGCCGCGAGATCGGATCGACGCTGCCAGCGGCGGCACGTGCGAGACTGTGGCGGGCGCTGGTCAGCGACGAGGTGTTGGAGTGGGTTCGTAGCGACGACCTCGACCGGCTTGAGCGCTATATCGCAGCGTTAATCGCCGAGCTGTCCGAGCAATAGCATTTGATGGCGTTCTGGCATATTCGTAGATAGATACGACCATGCACATTCTTGTTATCGGGCTTGATCATCACACATCACCGGTCGAGGTGCGCGAGCAGGTGGCCTTCCGGCCATCGCAGTTCGCGGCGGCGTTCGAGGCGCTGTTGTCCGCGCCCGGTGCGCCGCTGCACGAGGCGGCGATTCTCTCGACCTGCAACCGCGTGGAGATCTATGGCGTCGCCGACGATCCACACGCGGCGGCTGGCGTGAGCAGCTTCCTGCATCGGTTTCATCACCTGCCGGAGCACAGCCTCGACGATGCGCTGTACATCCACGTCGATCAGGCGGCGGTGGCGCATCTCTTCGGCACCATCAGCGGCCTCAACTCGATCGTCGTGGGCGAGCCGCAGATCCAGGGCCAGGTGCGCGCGGCAGCGCAGCACGCATCCACGCACCAGGCGCTTGGCCCGATCCTCAACACCCTCTTCCGCAATGCCCTGGAAGGCGGCAAGCGTGTGCGCACCGAGACGGGCATCAGCCGTCACGCGGCATCCGTCAGTCAGGCGGGCGTCGAGCTGGCGCGCAACCTGCTGGGCAGCCTTGAGACAGCGCATGTGCTGCTGGTCGGCAGCGGCAAGGTGAGCGAGCTTGCGGCAAAGAACCTGCTCGACAACGGCGCGCGGACGATCACGCTGGTCAACCGCACGGTCGAGCACGCCCAGCAGCTCGCCGATCAATGGGGCGGGCGGGCGCTGCCCTTCGATATGCTTCAGGCCGCGATCGTCGAGGCCGACGTGGTGATCTCCTCGACCTCCGCGCCGCACACGGTGATCCATGCGCAGCACGCGCTGACAGCGCTGGATGCGCGTGGTGGGCGGCCACTGATCCTGATCGATCTGGCGGTGCCGCGCGACATCGACGCGGACGTAGCCGAGATTCCGGGCGCGCATGTCTTCGACGTGGACGATCTGCACAGCGTCGTCGCCGACAACATCGAGCGCCGCCGAGGCGAGCTTGACGCCGCATGGACGATCGTCGCGGAAGAAACCGAGAAGTTTATACGCTGGCTTGGCACGCGGGCGGTCGTGCCGACGATCAATGAGCTGCGCGCGCACGCCGAGCGCATCCGCCAGAACGAGGTCGCCAAGGCGCTGCGTCGCCTGGGTCCGCTCTCGGAGCGCGAGCAGCAGACGATCGAGGCGCTGACTCAGGGCATTGTCAACAAGCTGCTACATCAGCCGACGGTGCGCCTGAAAGCGCACAGCAGCGACGGCTCGGCGCTGGCCTACGCAACGGCGCTGCAAGATCTCTTTGGGCTGGAGAACGTCGATGCGTAAGCTCGTGCTGGCGACGCGCGGGAGCAAGCTGGCGCTCGCGCAGGCCGAGATGGTCGCGGCGCTGCTGCGGGAGGCACATACCGGCCTCGATGTGGAGCTGCGAATCATCCAGACGAAAGGCGATCTGGTGCTGGATCGGGCGCTGTCGCGGATCGGCGATAAGGGCCTGTTCGTCAAAGAGATCGAGCAGGCGCTCCTCGACCGGCAGGCCGATCTCGCGGTTCACTCCTGCAAAGATCTGCCCTCGGCGCTGCCGGAGCAGTTGACTCTCGCGGCCTTCCCGCGCCGCGCCGATCCCCGCGATGTTTTAATCTCACGCCACAACCTGCGGCTGCGCGAACTGCCAAAGGGCGCGATCGTCGGCACGTCGAGTCTGCGACGCGCCTGCCAGGTGCGCCATCTGCGGCCCGACGTGCAGGTGATCGACCTGCGCGGCAACGTTGATACGCGGCTGCGCAAGGCTCAGACCGAAGCATACGACGCGATTATTCTGGCCGCCGCCGGATTGGAGCGGCTGGATCTTTCCGCCGTGGTGACGGAGATCTTCACCCCCGACCTGCTGCTGCCTGCGGTCGCGCAGGGCGCGCTGGCGCTCGAGTGCCGCGCCGACGACGCCGAGGTGCGCCAGCTTCTCGCGCCGCTCAACGACTCGGCGACCGAGATCGCGGTGCGGGCCGAGCGCGCGCTGCTCGCGCGGCTTGAGGGCGGCTGCCAGGTGCCGATCGCGGCGCACGCGACGATCGCCTACGGGCAGGTGCGGCTCCACGGGCTGATCGGCACGCCCGACGGCGCGCTGGTGGTGCGTGGCGAGCGCGCGGGAGCGCTCGACGATCCGGCGACGGTCGGCGTGACGCTGGCCGAGGCGCTGCTGGCGGATGGCGGCGCGGCGATTCTGGAGCGGCTGAGCCGCGCGGTTCCCGCCGTGGAGCCGCCGCGAACGTACCATGGTTTTGATACAGATTGTGATTAATCCATGACGAGACAAGGTTTCGTTTCGCTGGTCGGAGCCGGTCCGGGCGATCCCGACCTGATCACGGTCAAAGGCTTGCGGCGGCTGCAAGAGGCCGATGTGGTGATCTACGATTATCTGGCGAATGCCGCGCTGCTCGAACATTGCCGCCCCGACGTGGAGCGGATCTACGTCGGCAAGCAGGCGGGACGGCACACGCTCTCGCAGGACGAGATCAACGCGCTGCTGGTCGAGCACGGGCACGCGGGCAGGCGCGTGGTGCGGCTCAAGGGCGGCGATCCCTACATCTTCGGTCGCGGCGGCGAGGAGGCCGATGTGCTGCAACAGGCCGGGATTCCGTGGGAGGTTGTGCCCGGCATCACGGCGGGCGTGGCCGCGCCGGCCTACGCCGGAATTCCGGTGACGCATCGCGAGCTGGCCTCGTCGGTCGCGTTCATCACCGGCCACGAAGACCCGGCCAAGCCCGAAACGGCGCTCAACTGGCACACGCTGGCGACGGCGATCGATACGCTGGTGTTCTACATGGGCGTCGGCAATCTGCCGGAGATCGCCGAGAAGCTGATCGTCAACGGGCGCAGGCCGGACACGCCCGTAGCGGTGATCCGCTGGGGCACCAAGCCGGAGCAGCAGGTTGTCACCGGCACGCTCCAGACGATCGCCGCCGCTGTAGCCGCCGCCGCGCTCAAGCCGCCCGCGATTACGGTAGTCGGCGATGTGGTGCGGCTGCGCGAGCGCCTGCGCTGGTTCGATAATCGTCCGCTGCGCGGCAGGCGCATCATCGTGACGCGCGCCCGCGAGCAGGCCAGCGCGCTCAGCGCCCGGCTCCGCGAGGCAGGCGCGCAGCCGATCGAGTATCCGGTGATCGCGTTCGCGCCGCCCGCCGACTGGACGCCGCTCGATCAGGCGCTCGCCAAGCTCGACGAGTACAACTGGATCATCTTTACCAGCGTCAACGGCGTGCGCTTCATGCTCGATCGCATGCGAACGTTCGACATGCAGCCGTCGCTGCTGCATCACCATCGCATCGGCGCGATCGGCCCCGCGACGGCGCAGGCGCTCGAAGAGGCCGGGCTGCGCGCAACGTTCGTGCCGACCGAGTTCGTGGCCGAGGCGGTGATCGAGCAGATCGGCGATGTCGCGGGCCAGCGCATTCTGCTGCCGCGCGCCGATATTGCCCGCGAGACGCTGGCCGAAGGTCTGCAAGCCAAAGGCGCGCACGTCGATAACGTGGTCGCGTATCGGACGGTGCTGGGAACGGGGGAAGAACAAGAGAACCAAGAACTAAGATGCCGGGCGCCCTCCGGGCATGGTGAGGGCCTCGAAACTCGAAACCCGAAACACGAAGCTCGAAACGATAGCGTCGTGGGGATGCTGCGTGACCGGGCGATCGATGCGGTCACGTTTACATCCTCGTCGACGGTCACGAACTTTTTTGCGCGGCTGGAACAGTCGGGCGTGGCGAACGACGAGGCGCGCGCGCTGCTGGAGCCGGTGACGATCGCGGCGATCGGCCCGATCACGGCGCAGACCGCCCGCGACTTTGGCCTCAGGGTGACGATCGAGGCCGAGAAATATACGATCGATGGGCTGATGAGCGCGCTGATCGCGACGCTGGGTGCCGCGCCTTCGGAGGAACGAAGCTATGTCTAGTTTTCCAACGCTGCGTCCGCGCCGCCTGCGCCGCACGCCGACACTGCGCCGGATGGTGCGCGAGACGGCGCTGACACCGGATGATCTGATCTATCCGCTCTTTGTGGTCCACGGGCAGAAGCAGCAGCGCCCGATCAGCTCGATGCCGGGCCAGCACCAGTGGTCGGTAGACCTGCTGCCGCGTCAGGCCGAGGAGATCGCCACGCTCGGCATTCCAGCGGTGATCATGTTCGGGCTGCCAGCGACCAAAGATGCCGCTGGGAGCGAGAACTACGCCGACGACGGCATCGTGCAGCAGGCGATCCGCGCGCTCAAAGACGCCGTGCCCGAGCTGGTGGTGATCACCGATGTGTGCATGTGCGAGTACACCGATCACGGTCACTGCGGCCTGCTCGACGAGCACGGCTACGTCGTCAACGACACGACGGTCGAGGTGTTGCAGCGGGTGGTGGCCTCCCATGCCGAGGCGGGCGCGGACATCGTCGCGCCGAGCGGGATGATGGATGGCGCGGTCGCGGCGATCCGCGAGGAGCTGGATCGGGTGGGCGCGCGCGACGTGGCGATCATGGCCTACGCGGCGAAGTTCGCGTCGAGCTTTTACGGCCCGTTCCGCGAGGCCGCCGACTCGCCGCCCGCTTTTGGCGATCGGAAGCAGTACCAGATGGACCCGGCCAACGCCCGCGAGGCGCTGCTTGAGGTAGCGCTCGACGCCGCCGAGGGCGCGGATCTGCTGATGGTCAAGCCGGCGCTGCCCTACCTGGACGTGCTCGCCAGCATCCGCCAGCGCTTCGACCGACCAACTGCCGCCTACCATGTGTCGGGCGAGTACGCGATGATCAAGGCGGCGGCGCAGAACGGCTGGATCGACGAGCGGCAGGTCGCGCTCGAAAGCCTGCTGTCGATCAAGCGCGCCGGAGCGGATCTGATTCTAACCTACTATGCGAAAGAGGTAGCCCGGTGGCTGCACGAGGACAGGTACCAGCGATGATCAACCCTGCTATTCACGCGCTCAAAGAGTGGGCGGTCGCGACCGATGCGCTGGCGCGCGGCGAGACGATCCTGCTGCTGCGCAAAGGCGGCATCCGCGAGGAAGGCAAGCATTTTCGCGTGGCGTACGACGAGGTGCTGCTCTACCCGACATACGAGCATCAGCAGCCGCATCTGCTCAAGCCGCAGTACGCCGATCTGGTACAGCCGGTGCCGTCGGGCTGGCATCCTGAGACGGTGAGCATCGGCGCGTGGGCGCGCATCACCGATATTTTCCAGGTCAGCGAACAAGAAACCGTCGAGGCGCTGCTGCCGCATCACATCTGGAACGAGCAGTTTGCCGCCGAGCGCTTCGGCTGGAAGCCGCGCTTTCCGCTCTACGTGCTGCTGCTGCGAGCCTACAGGCTGCCGCGCGCGCACACGATCGCGTATCGCGCCGAGTACGGCGGCTGCAAATCGTGGATCGAGCTGGTCGAGCCGATCGCGCTGGACGGCATGACGCCTGTGCTTGGCGATGACGAGTACGCGCGGCAGGTGGCGGAGATTCGAGAGATTGTTGCAGAAGAGCAAGGCACAGTGGCTTAGAACAAAGGAACAAAGCAGGGTGGAATAGAAATAGGAAGAACGTCATCTGTGTTTGTTCCCTTGTTCGCTTGTTCTTTTGTTCCTCCGAAGGAGTAATTATGCGATACGTACCCTTTGGCACGACCGGCATAGAGGTTTCACAGCTTGGCTTCGGCGTCTGGACCGTCGGCACGACGTGGTGGGGCATCAACGATAAGCAGGTGGGGATCGATCTGCTGCGGCGGGCATACGACCTGGGCGTGACCTTCTTCGACACCGCCGACACCTACGGCGAGGGCTTCGGCGAGGAGATCGTCGCCGAGGCGCTGGGCGACGTGCGCGACAAGATCGTGATCGCGACCAAGGGCGGCTACAACTGGTACGAGCACAAGGAGCGACGCGGCCAGCAGGAGCGACCGCAGGACTGGCGTCCTGAGTTTATTCGCTTCAGCGTCGAGCAAAGCCTGCGACGGCTCAAGACCGATCGCATCGACTTCTGGCAGGCGCACAACACCAAGATGGACGCGATCGACAGCGACGCGCTATGGGATGTGCTGGAGCGGCTGAAAGACGAGGGCAAGATCCGCGCGTTCGGCGTGGCGCTCGGCCCGGCGATCGGCTGGCTCGATGAGGGCGTCAAGGCGATGCGCACGCGCAAGATCGACGGCCTGCACATGATCTACAACATGCTCGAGCAGGAGCCGGGACGCGAGCTGTCGCGGGTAGCGCAGGAGGAGGGCGTCGCGCTGCTGGTGCGAGTGCCGCACTCAAGCGGCATGCTTGAGGGCAAGTACACCGCCGAGACGAAGTTTGAGAAGAACGATCACCGCATGCACCGGCCCAAAGAGTGGCTGATCAACGGCCTCAAGAAGCTCGAAAAGCTGACGTTCCTGCACGAGGACCGCGACCTCACGATCGGCCAGGCGGCGCTCAAGTTCATCTGGCAAACGCCGATGTGTGCCGTGGCGCTGCCGAACATCTATAACGTCGAGCAGCTCGAAGAGTTTGCCGCCGCGTCGGACAAGGCCGAGCTGACCGCCGACGACATGGCGCGAGTAGCGGATCTGTACGACCACGGCTTCTACCTTGAGCCGACCGAGGCCGAGCAGGTCGCCTAGCTTTGACAGAC
>DASUTC010000066.1 GCA_036374795.1 Herpetosiphonaceae bacterium | reverse complement strand
CGCTCACGGCCAATGGCAAGGTCGACCGAAGTGCGCTCCCCGACCCGGCGACGCATTCCGCATCCGCGCCGCCCGCGCCATCCACACACGCGCCACGGACGGAGACGATCGCGCGGCTGGTTGCCAGCGTTTTCAAGCTGGATCAGATCGACCATGATGCCGACCTGCTGAGCTTTGGAGCGAACTCGGTCGATATTGTCAGGATCGCCAACTTGCTGGAAGCCGAGTTTGGCTTTCGTCCCAGGCTTGATGAGCTGGTCCGTCTATCAACTCCCCGTGCTATCGCGGAGTTCTACGCGCAGCGGACGGCACAAGACGCCAGCGTGACGAGTCGCACCGCCCCGCCGACCAGCGCGACACCCGATCCGACCCTGGCGTTTGACGTGCTGGATGATCCCGAAGAGCGGACACGCTTCAAGAGCACACAGCCCGGCCTTCGTCGCGACGCACCTGCCAGACCGCGCATCAGCCTGGCCGATCACACGCTCGATAGCGATCCGCGATCGTTGGCCCGCGAGCGGCGCAGCCACCGCACGTTTGACAGCCAGCCGCTCTCGTTCGCGCAGCTCAGCGTATGGCTGGCGTGCTTACGGCAGGAAACGCTCGATGGAACGCCCAAATATGCGTGGGGCTCTGCCGGTGGGCTGTATCCGGTGCAAGCCTACTTGTATATCAAGCCGGATCGGGTCGCAGGGATTGCCGCAGGCACCTACTACTATCATCCGGCTGACCATTGCCTCGTGCAGCTTGCTTCTACCGCGCGGCTCGACCGAAACCTCCATGCCTGGATCAACCAGCCGATCTTTGATCGATCGGCCTTTTCACTCTTTCTGCTCGGCAAGCTGAGCGCGATCGGGCCGATGTATGGGCAATCCAGCCGAGATTTTTGTTTGATCGAGGCCGGATTAATCACGCAGCACCTGGAAATCTCGGCCCCTGCCAGCCGGATCGGGCTGTGCCAGATCGGCAATTTCGATTTCGCTCCGATCCGCCACTGGTTCGATCTTGCGGATGACCATATCTATCTGCACAGCTTGCTTGGCGGCCCGATCGACCCTGTCAATTCGCTGTCTGCCGCGACCGATGACGCTCGCTGGGATGAGGGAGAACTCTGATCGACGGGCGAGCAGCGCGCAAGACAGGCTGCTCATAGCTCTTCAAAGGCTCCGCAGCCGAAGCGCCGGATCGGTCGCCTGGCTCATCTCACCAGGCCGATCCGGCGCGATCTTTCGCTTGCCATGCCCGATCTCGACAGCGCCTAGGCTGCGGCGACTGGCTGCCGCTGCGCGGTTGTTCCGCCCGCCGGTTGCGCAGGCTCGCCCAGATCCCGCTCCACCCGCTTCAGCAGCACGGCGTTGACGGCGACGATGATCGACGAGACGGACATCAGCAGCGCCGACCATTCAGGCCGCAGCGAGATGCCAAATGATGGATAGAGCACCCCTGCCGCAACCGGGATTGCCAGCACGTTATACACCGATGCCCAGACGAGATTCTGCTTCATTTTGCGCACGGTCGCCTTTGACAGCTTAACTCCACGAATAATGTCGAGCGGATCGCTCTGCATCAGCACCACATCAGCGGTTTCGATCGCCACGTCTGTCCCTGCGCCGATAGCGATCCCGATGTCGGCCTGCGCCAGCGCGGGTGCGTCGTTGACTCCGTCGCCTACCATCGCCGTGCGCTTGCCTTCCGCCTGCAATGCCTGCACATGTCGCGCTTTGTCGGCGGGCAGCACCTCGGCAAAGAAGCGCTCGATCCCTAGCTCGCGGGCAACGGCGGCGGCGGTGCGCTGGTTGTCGCCGGTGATCATGATCGGCTCGATGCCCAGCGCCTTGAATTGTCGGATCGCTTCCTGGGAGGATGGCTTGATCGTATCCGCCACCGCGACCAGCCCCGCCGCCTGTCCGTCGATGGCGATGAACATCGGCGTCTTGCCGCCTTCCGCGAGTCGCGCCGCGTCCGCCTCCAGGGCCGCGATGTCGATGCCTTGATCCTGCATCAGCCTGCGATTCCCGGCGAGCACGCGCCGCCCGTCGACGCGCGCCCGAATGCCGTGCCCGGCAATGCCCTCAAAGTTTGTCGCATCGACCAGTTGCAGGCCGCGCGCGCGTGCTCCCATCACGATCGCCTCGGCCAGCGGATGCTCCGACCCTTGCTCCGCCGACGCCACAAGCCGCAGCAATGCGGCCTGATCGCCGCTGTTGGTGGTGACAACATCGGTGAGCGCGGGCTGGCCCTCGGTGAGTGTGCCGGTCTTGTCGAGGACGATCGCGGTGATGCCGGAGACGTTCTCCAGCGTAGCCGCATCCTTGATCAAAATATGGTGCCGCGCGCCGATGCCCGTCCCGACCGCAACGGCGGTGGGTGTCGCCAGACCGAGCGCATCGGGGCAGGCGATCACGACCGCTGAGATCGCAAAGGTCAGCGCGGTGATCGCCGCCACGCCGCCAAAGACGTACCAGGCAATAAAGGTAATAATGCCCGATCCGACCGCCAGGACGACCAGATATTGCGCGGCTTTGTCGGCGATACGCTGGCCCGGTGCCTTGGAGCTTTGGGCGCGCTGCACCAGCTCCACGATCTGCGCGAGCGTCGTGTCCGCGCCGACTTTGGTAGCCCGAAACCGGATGCTGCCGCTCCTGTTGATCGACCCCGCGACCACGTCATCGCCCGGTCGCTTGCTGACGGGCACGCTCTCGCCCGTCACCAGCGCCTCGTCGATGCTGGTTTCGCCGTCTGTCACCACGCCGTCAACCGGCACCTTGTCGCCGGGCCGGAGGACCACAATGTCATCCACGAGGACCTCGCTGCTGGGGATCGTCTGCTCCTGACCGTTGCGAATCACCGTCGCCTGGGGCGGCACAAGGTCGAAGAGCGCGCGCAGCGCATCGCTGGTGCCGCGCCGTGAGCGCATTTCCATCCAGTGGCCGAAGAGCACAAACGTGACCAGCATCGCCGCCGCCTCAAAAAAGGTTTCGCCGCCAAGGAAAGTGATCAGCACGCTGAAGACGTACGCTGCCAGCACGCCGGTCGCGATCAGCACACTCATGTTGAGCATGCCGCGCCGCAGCGAGTGGTACGCGCCAGCAAGAAAGATCCAGCCGCAGTAGAAGACGACCGGCGTGGAGAGCACCAGCATGATCCAGTTCATATCGAGGCCGAAGGTCGGCAGCAGAATGCCCAGAAGGTTCATGCCCAGCGGCGAGTAGAGCACCGTCGGGATCGTCAGGAGCAGCGCGATGAAGAATTTGTTGCGCATGTCGCGCTCCATGGCGGCTGCCATCGTGGGATCGGACATATCATGGCCCATCGCCGCGTGGTCCATCGCCGCCATGTCGTGGCCCATCGCCGCCATGTCGTGGCCCATCGCCGCGTGGTCCATCGCCGCCTGACTGGATGCTGCGCCGCCGCCATGTTTGCCCGCGTCCGTCGCCGGAACCTCATACTGCATCCGATCGTACTTAGTGCCCAGCGTAATCGGCTGCACATCGACGGCGTGCTCCAGGCGTCGAAGGCGGCGGCCCGCATTCGGCTGCATGTGGTCTTCGTGATCATGCGCCGTGGGCTGCATCTGGTCTTCGGTGCTGCATGCGCAGCCGGTCGCGGCAATGCGGCGCTCGATCTCGTCCTGGCTCACCGCCTGCGCATCGTAGCGCACATGCGCGATGTTGCTTGCCCAATCAAGGTGGACGGCGATAACGCCGGGCTTTGAGCGGAGCGCGCGCTCGATCTCATCGGCACAGTCCATGCAGTAAATGTTTTCCAATCTCAACGTCACCTGCTGATCGTGTGGCGCTGTTGCGTGTGTCATACCTTTCCTCGCTCACCCATCAGGGCAATATCCTGGCGCGGCATGGTCTGCGTCGCACCGTGTTTCGCGATTCGTCCTCGCGGCGCGGGCATCCATGAATGTCTCTGCGCTTGAGTCTCGCGTCGACAGCTTGATCGTAGATCATATGTCTGCAAAATGGGATGGTGGAATGGCGAGCATCAGCTAAGTGAAATCGCCTATCGTGATCAGAGCATGTCAACTGCGGCCTGAGCGGGTTGCGCAGGGTCTTTGGCGCTCTGCAAATGCATCAGCGCTGGCTCAGTGCCGAGGAAGCGCGTGGAGCGCAGCGGCTCCGGACAGTCACGAGCGCGCCTTCGCCAAGGCGCGCCCTGGAAGATCCTGCTGGGTTGGGGTGCGAGGCTGCTTGCCGATGCCTATGTCGCTGTATGCCCGGCTGGTAATCCCGTGCGCTCCTCCTGCTGCTTACGCCACCCGTACGGGGTCAGGCCACGCGGCTTGTACACCGACAGCGTCGTTGTCACGAGCAGCACCAGCAGGCCGCCGCCGGCATGGAAAAGCTCTCCCGGCAGCCCGGCCAGATGAGCACCCTCCGTCTCAGCCGCTACGCCCGCCAGGTAGCTCACCGTCGGCATATGCAGCAGCAAGACGATCGTCGCAAACACGGTGAGCAGGAGTTTGAAGAGCACCCAATAGTGCCGGAGCAAGCCCCACGGCGTGCCCAGCGACTGGACGAGGCCGGTGAGCAGCGAGGCGACGCTCAGCGGCACAATGGCGAACCAGCCGGTCAGTTCCATAGCGATCCACGCGCCGCGCACCGTTGGCGCATCCTGGCTGCTCAACGCGGCGATGGCGAGAGCGAGATACGCAACAACAGTGCCGAGCCAGCCGACTGAGGAGATGACATGCGTTGTAAGCGCGAGCTTGCGCAGGCCGGGTGGCATGGTCATAGCTGCTGTACCCCGTGTGCGATAGGCAGGGTGTAGCCACCAGCACCAGCGGGCGGCATGTGACGACCAGGGCCGTGATTACCGCCGAAGGCGAAGGCCATGATGACGAATAGCAAGACCACGACGGCGACGACGATCACAAACACTTTCACCCAGCGGGGTGTGCCCGGTGGTGTCGGGGTGGCGAGTTCCCGGTCGGGACTCCCGTGAGGTTGCGACATGCTTATTTCTCCCAGTATACTTTCAGACGTTCTGCGGACAGACTATCAGGGTTCGCCGATGAACGTCAATCGTCAAAGCGCGGGATGTGTTCGTTTGTGAACAGCGTGCGCGAATTGTTCAGAAACCTTAGCCTCGATCGGGAGGATGCTTCATGACAAAGACAGACCGGCGGGTCCAGCGCACGCGCAAGCTGCTGCAACAGGCGCTGATCGAGCTGATCGGCGAGCAGCGATATGATGCTATCACAACTCAGGAGATCGTGGATCGCGCCAACGTCGGGCGGACGACGTTCTACCTGCACTACAGCAGCAAAGACGACTTATTCATGAGCTGCCACGAAGCCATCCTCAGCCGGTTCCATTTCGGGCCGCACTACCTCCCCTCGCGTGAAGAGCTGCTGTCGCCCGAAGTGCCATCGGCGGTGACAGCCGCGTTCCGGCATCTTGCAGATGCGCGGTCGCTGTTGTATCCGATTTTTCAGGGCAAGGATAATCAGTTGATCCAGCGCCGAATTCGTGACCGGAGCGCGCAGGCAATCGAAGCGAGCCTGCGCGCCGCCTTTGCCGAAGCCGACAGCGCTATCCCGTTTGATGTGCTGGCGAGCTATCTAGCCGGAGCGCAGTTCGCCCTGGTGCATTGGTGGCTGGAGAAGCGCCAGCCCCATCCCCCCGAAGCCCTCGCGCAGATGTTTCACCGCTTGCAGCGTGCGACTATCCGCGATGCATTTGGGCTATGCGACGATGCGTAGGCAGGTTGGTGCTTAAAACCATCCGTTTTCTTGGAGGACGGGTGGTTGTAGGGAGAAAAGTACGATTATCGGCATGTACCGATCCTTAATGCAGCCTCCCTATATCGTGTTCAGCGTTCCTGGACAGGCGCGGCGGCTTCTGCGATACACTCACACAGCGTCTGCGTCAGGATTTGGATGTTGGGCTGAAGAAAAAGCGTGCCATGATCGCCGGGCACCAGACGATGGGCGACCGTCTGAGTAGAGATCTGCTGCCACTCGATCGGTCGCATGGCCGCGTCGTCGGACAACTGCTCGCTCTGGATGATGGTGATCCGGCCAGCATAGCGCTGCGGGACGTAGCTCCGCACGATATAGTTGAGACTCAGGATATTGATCTGTGCAATCATAAAGAGCCGCCGCAGCTCTTGTGGATCGACATCGCCCCTGACACCCTGCGCCTGTTTCAGCGCTGCGGCGACATACGGCCACCAGTCGTCAGGATCGAGACGATGCAATGCCGCTGTCAGCGCATCCAGATCCATCACCCTGGATTGATCCGTCAATCGCTCATTAGCGAGATCGCGGGCAATAAACCAGGCCACCTCCGCTGGATCGGGCCGCTTGAGGCTGTCGATGAGCGCTGCGATCTGTGCGGCATGGGCTGGCGAGGTATCGTCTGGTGGCCCAGGCTGCTGAACGGCACCCGGCGACGGCGGATCGATCAGCGTGAGGAGGGCCACCGGCTTTCCGAGCCGCTGGAGCTGGCAGGCGATCTCGAACGCCAGAATACTGCCGGTGCAAAATCCGCCGATCAGATACGGCCCATCGGGCGCGACCTCGTGCATCGCCGCGATACAGAGAGCCGCATGCGACGTAATGATCTCGCGATCGGGCCTGAACTGCCGCGCGATTGTTTCGACCTGCGCAGGATTAAACAGATCGTGTACGTCGAGATGGGTCCACAGCTCCTGGGCGACACCCGGTACCTGGAGTCCGTAGTAGGGCTGATTCGAGCCGAGGTGCGGCATGAGTTCCAGCAGGCCCGCCAGGATATTCGAGGGCAGGACACCGCCAAGCGGCGCCGCTAAAAAGAATGGTGGTTGCGAGCCTCCCGGTTGAATTGCCACCAGGGGCGACTTGATCTGCGGCAGGTTGTCAATGTGGCGGAGCACGCCGGGCCAGCCAAGATCATAGAGCGCGCTCGCCAGCTCACGGATCGTCGGTCGGGCGAACAGGAGTGCCAGCGGCAACGTTTGCCCAAGCTGCTTTTCGATCTGGGCGAGCAAGCGCACGGCGAGGAGCGAGTGACCGCCACGCTCGAAGAAGTTATCGGTAACACCATCGGATGCACGTGAAGAACCGCTTCCCAGATACGTACGAGCTGCACTTCCAGGGCGGTTTCTGGCACAACATATTCGCGATCAGCAGCGGTATGGCTGGCGATACCTGGCAGCGCAGACCGATCGAGCTTGCCGTTGGCATTCAGCGGCAGCGCATCGAGCAGCACAAACGCGCTCGGCACCATATAGCCAGGTAATCGATCCTTCAGATACGCGCGGAGTTGCGAGTTCCACATTTCGAGTTCCACGTTTCGCGCTTCGGGCTCGACGTTCCGAGTTCTGAGTTTGTCGAACGTTGAACGTTGTGCCCCCACCACGTACGCCACCAATCGCTGATCGCCGGCATGATCCTCGCGCAGGACGACCACGGCCTCACGCACGGCCTCGTGCTGGCGCAGCGTGGCCTCGATCTCGCCCAGCTCGATGCGATACCCGCGCAGCTTCACCTGCTGGTCGCGCCGTCCGAGGTACTCGATCGCGCCGTCAGCGCGGAAACGCGCCAGGTCGCCGGTCTTATAGAGCCGCGCGCCCGGAGCCGACGAGTAGGGATCGGGAACGAACTTCTCGGCGGTCAGCGCGGGGCGGCCATGATAGCCGCGCCCAACCTGCACGCCGCCAATATGCAGCTCGCCGGGAGCGCCCACCGGCTGCGGTTGCAAGCGGCGATCGAGCACATAGAGCTGCGTGTTGGCGACGGGCCGCCCGATCGGCACGTGCTGCGCGCGGCTATCGCGCCGACATGCCCAGAAGCTGACCTCGACGGCGTCCTCAGTCGGGCCGTAGAGGTTATGCAGCTCCACGTTGGGCAGCAGCTCAAAGAAGCGCTCCTGAAGATCGTGGGTCAGCGCCTCGCCGCTGCACAGCACCCGCCGCACGCTCGTAATCCGGTCCAGGCCTGGCTCGTCAAGAAAGATGCGCAGCATCGAAGGCACGAAGTGCAGCAAGGTGATCCGCTGGGCCGCGATCAGCTCGACCAGATAGGCCGGGTCTTGATGGCCGCCCGGCTTCGCGACCACCAGCGCTGCGCCGCTCAGCAGCGGACAGAAGAACTCCCAGACCGAGACATCGAAGCTGAATGGCGTTTTTTGCAGCACACGATCATCTGCGCTAAGCCGATAGGTGTCCTGCATCCACAGCAGCCGGTTGACAATGCCGCGATGTGTATTGAGCGCGCCCTTAGGCTGTCCCGTGGAGCCCGACGTGTAGATCATGTAGGCTAGATGGTCAGCCGCAACCGGACTCGCCGGAGCGGTCGCGGGCTGCGCGGCGATCGTCGGCCAGTCGCGATCAAGGATGAGCACGTGGAGCGTGCCGCTCTGGCTCGAATACGCTAGCCCAAACCGCTCGGTCATCGCCTGCTGCGTGACCAGCACCGCTGCCTGCGCGTCGGCGAGCATGAACTGGAGCCGCTCCGGTGGATGCGACGGATCGAGCGGCACATAAGCACCGCCCGCCTTGAGCACGCCAAGCAGCCCGACGACCAGATCCAGCGATCGTTCCAGGCAGATCGCGACCCGCGACTCAGGCACGACGCCCAGCGATTGGAGATAGTGCGCCATCTGATTGGCGCGCCCGTCAAGCTCGGCGTACGTCAGCGACGTGCCCTCGAAGATCACCGCGATGGCGTCAGGCGTGCGCGCAGCCTGAGCCGCCACCAGCTCATGGATACACTGATCCTGCGGATAGGCGGCAGCGGTGGCGTTCCACTCGACCAGGATTTGCTGGCGCTCGGCGGTCGTCAGCACGGGCACGGCGGCCAGTGGGCGGCAGGGGTCGGCGACTACGGCGTTCAGCAGCGTGAGCAGGTGGCTGATCAGCCGTTCAATCGTCGCGGGAGCGAACAGGTCGGTGCGGTAGGACAGGCTGCCGGTCACAGCCTCAGCCGTTTCACGCACGCTCAGCGCCAGATCGAACTGCACCGTGGTAGCCGTGAAGGTCACGGGCTCCAGGCGCAGCCCTGGGATTTCCAGCGCCAGCTCCGGCGTGTTATCCAGGGCGTAGAAGACCTGGAATAGCGGATTATCGGTGCCGTGCCGCGCGACCGGCAGCGCCTCGACAAGCTGCTCAAACGGTAGATCCTGATGCTCGTAGGCGGCGAGACAGACCTGACGCACTCGATGGAGCAGCTCGTGAAAGGTAGGCGTGCCCGTGAGGTCGAGGCGCAGCACCAGGGTGTTGGTGAAGAAGCCGATCAGATGAGCAACTTTCGGGCGGGTGCGCCCGGCGATCGGCGTGCCCACCAGCAGATCGTGCTGGCCGGTATAGCGGCTGAGCAGGCCCGCCCACACCGCCAGCAAGCCCATAAAGAGCGTCGCGTCGTGGTCGGCCACCAGCTCGCGCAGCGCGGTGATCGCGGCATGTGGGAGCAGAACGTGCGCCGTCGCTCCATCGGAGCTGCGCCGGGCCGGGCGCGGATAATCGGTTGGCAGATCCAGTTGCGGGAGCGGCGGGTGGAGCTGCTGCCAGTAGCGCAGCAGGCGCTCACGGAGCGCGCCTTGCAGGCTTTGTCGCTGCCAGATGGCATAGTCGGCGTACTGAATCGGCAGCTCAGGCAGCACCGGCGCGGCGGGTTGACCGGACGCTAGCGCCTGATACGCGGCGAGCGTGTCGCGGAGCAGGATGGAGGCGGACCAGCCATCGGCGATGATATGATGGAGAAACAGCACCAGCACATGCTCGGTGGGACTCAGCCGCAGCAGTGTGGCACGCAGCAGCGGGCCGTGGGCCAGATCGAAGGGCTGCCGCGCGGCGGCGTGGACGCGGCGCTGAACCTCAGCCTCCTGCTCGTCGGGCGTGAGCTGCTCCAGCGAGACGACAGGCAGCGGCGGCGGCGCGGGCGCTGCGATCTGCTGCACCGGCTGTCCATCGATGGTGCCGAAGGTGGTGCGCAAGATGGCATGGCGGGCGATCAGGGCCGTCAGGCTGCGCTGCAAGCGCTCTGGATCGAGCGGGCCGATGCAGCGCACACAGGCCGGCCAGTTATAGGCAGGATCGTCGGGCGCGAGCTGGTGGAGCAGCCACAGGCGCTGCTGCGCAAACGAGGCGGCAATCGGAGCCTGGAGATCGGCGCGGGGGATCGTGTGCTGCTGGGCCTTAACAACGTTTTTGTGTCGTAGATGCTGGAGCAGCCGTGCCCGCTGGGCCGCGCTGAGCCCTGCTGCCTGGGAGGAGTCTTCCTGCGTCATGTGCTATGTCCTGCGTGATTGTGTGGAAATGCTGCTCCGGCAGCAGAGCAGAGCCGGATCAATAAGCTCTTTGCGGGTACGTGCTTCGCTGAAGGCCATGCGCCGCGCATTCCCAGTAGCTCAGGACGTTGCCGGTGTGCGAAAGTATAGCATACGCCGTCGCTCTACAGGAGCTTCTGATTCTCAGCCGACCCATCCACGCCGACGAGCATCCTCACGAGCTGCGCTCGCTGCTCATCTCCGCCATGCGCTCAGGCGGGGACTGGACCTGTTGTTCCACGGATCACGAGCTGCACCGGGAGCGGCCCCGTCTGTGCGACCGCCTCGCCCCGGAGCAGTGCGATCAGCGCCTGGCCTGCCAGGCGCCCCTTTTCGCGGTGCTCCTGCCGGATCGTGGTCAGCGGCGGGGTCACATGCGCGGCGGGCGGGATGTCATCGAAGCCAACAATGGATATATCCTGCGGCACATACAGGCCCGCCTGCCGCGCCGCCGTCACCGCACCCAGCGCGAGCCGATCCGTGATGCACAGCACCGCCGTCGGTCGAGGCGACCGGGTCAGCAACGCCTGCATGGCCGCCGCGCCATCAGCTTCGCTGTTGTCGGCACACACAGAGATCGGCACATCGTTCCAGCTCAGCCCTGCCTGTTCCAGCGCGCGACGATACCCCTGGAAACGCAGTTGCGTGACGAAGAAGGTGTGCGCGGCCTGCTCGTGCGGCGTCAGGCGCTCTGCCGCTGCCGAGTCTGCAAGCGGCTCGGTCAGCCGGTCGGTAATGATTGCGAAGCGCCGGTGGCCGAGGCTCAGCAGATGCTCAGCCGCCTGTCGCGCACCATCGGCATCGTCAACCGTGATCGAGGGCACCCCTTCCCTCGGCGGCTGGTCGAGCAGCACCGTGGGGATGCGCCGTGCCAGCGCTGCCCCCACCAGCGGATCGTCTTCCAGCATCGAGTAGAGCAGGAAGCCATCGACCAGCGCGCGCTGCACGGTCGTCGTGGTGTCAGCCCGCCCAGGCACGAGGAGCAGCCCAAGACCTGCCGCCTCCAGCGCACTGGCGATGCCATCGAGCACCTGCACGGCAGCCGGATCGGTAAACACATACGACAGGCGCTCGGAGAAGAGCACGCCCACCGCGCCTGCACGCTGCTGCCGCAGGCTGCGCGCGACGGGGTCCGGCCCCGGATAGCCGAGCTGCGCCGCCACGTCCAGTATGCGCGTCCGCAGCTTTGTCGAAAGTTGATCGGGACGATTGTAGGCATTTGACACCGTTGACACGGCCACGCCCAGAGCCGACGCTACATCATTGATCGTCACACGCTGACGCTTCTCACGCGAACCATCCTGGGTCATATGCTGCTCCTCTTTCCGCCAGGTTGCGGAAGTATAGCACAGGTGGTATATTTCTGAAACGTTACAGACAAAATCGTTTCAGACAAGAAAAGGAGAAGAAGAATCGTGGCTGCCTCTGCTACCGCCGTTCGCCAGCGCGCCGCGCTGCTTGTTGGTCTGGCCTACGCGGCATTTATCAGCTTAGGATTACCCGACGGTTTGACCGGCGTCGCGTGGCCGTCGATCCGCAGCACCTTTGGCCTCTCGCTGGATGCGCTTGGCGCGCTAATCACCACCGGGACGCTCGGCTACCTGGTGTCGAGCTTCAGCAGCGGGCGGGTGCTGGCGCGCATCGGCGTTGGCTGGCTGCTGGTGCTGAGCTGCCTGGCAACCGCGCTCAGCCTGCTGGGCTACAGCGCCGCCCCGCAGTGGATCGTGATGGTCGGGCTGGGGCTGCTGGCGGGTCTGGGTGCGGGCGCGATCGACGCCGGGCTGAACACCTACGCCGCCGAAAACTTCAGCCCACGCACGATGAACTGGCTGCACGCATCGTTTGGCCTTGGCGCGGCGACCGGCCCGATCGTGATGAGCAGCGTGATCAGCGCGGGACAATCCTGGCGGCTGGGCTACCTGCTTGTAGGCATGGCGCAACTGATCCTGGCGAGCTGCTTTGCGGTGACGCGGAGCCAGTGGCACGCATCTGCCGACGAAGGCCACGCCGAGCCAACACCGAGCGCGCCGATGATCCGTACCCTGGCGCTGCCTTCGGCATGGCTGAGTATTCTGCTCTTCTTTCTGTACGCCGGGCTTGAGCTGAGCGCCGGTCAGTGGCTCTACACGCTGCTGACCGAGGCGCGCGGCATGCTGCCAGCGCTGGCAGGCATCTGGGTGAGTGTGTACTGGGGAAGCCTCACCGTCGGGCGGCTGCTGTCTGGGGTGATTGTCGCGCACATCCCGGTGCGGACGCTGCTCCAGCTGTGCATGGTCGGCGCGATTCTCGGCGTTGTGATGCTCTGGCTCAACCTCGCGTCGTGGCTCTCGTTGGCTGGGGTGGCCCTGCTGGGCCTGGCGCTCGCGCCGATGTTTCCGTCGCTGATTTCCCTGACACCGGCGCGCATGGGTCCGGCGCACGCCGCAAACACCGTTGGGTTCCAGATCGCGGCGGCGACGTTCGGCGCTGCATCGCTCGTGGGCGGCTTTGGTCTGATCGCGGATCGATTGGGTCTGGAAACGCTCGGACCATTTTTGCTGGTTACTGCGGTCCTCTTGCTGGCCGCATTTGAGATCTTGGAGCGCCAGCCGCGCGTGCCGGAGATACGCCGCTAAGTCGATGAGTATCTGGCGTATGAGGCTACGCCTGAGCCTGCGCGAGGGACGGCAAGGGTCAGACAGACCTTGGCGAGATGTTGCGGCGCAGCTACGGAAGGCCGCACGATCGCGTCGGCGGATTCATGATCATGTCGGAACCGGCGCGCCAGACTCAGACCGCACATGTGTGCTATACTGGCGATAGCGACGATCCCCGCACGATCCGCGCTTAACCCTTTCGTCAGCAGGAGGCCGGCATGACCGCATCGGAGCACAGCGCAACCCAGCACGGCCACTCTATTCGGGCCAATGATCTGGACATCTACTACCAAGAGCATGGACAGGGCAGGCCGCTGCTCTTGATCCACGGTGGTGCCCTGACCAGCGAATCGTGGCAGCTCTATCGCGCCGCCTTTGCCGAGCGCTACCGCGTGATTACGCCCGACAGCCGAGGTCATGGCCGGACCCGTAATCCAACGGGCAGCATGAGCTTTGGATTGCTGGCGGATGATATGGTGGCGCTCGTGCAGGCGCTTGATCTCCAGAAGCCCCTGATCTGCGGCTACAGTGACGGGGGACAGGTTGCGCTGGAGATCGGGATGCGCTATCCCGACCTGCCTCAAGCCCTGGTCATCGGTGGCGCCTACCGCGAGCTTACCGAGGCGTCTCGCACGTGGGTGCGCTCCATTCTCGGCGATCCACAGTCGCCGGAGGTCGACATCGAGCAGTTCGAGCGCGACAACGCGGACTTCGCGGCGATGCTCAAGCGGCTCCATGGACCTGACGGGTGGAAGACGTTGTTGAAAAACATCAAACCGATGTGGAACGCATCGCTGAACTACACCCAGGACGATTTCGCCAGGGTCGTCGCGCCCACAATGGTCCTGCTTGGCGACCGCGATGGCTTTGTCCCTGTCGAAGCTGGCGTCGAGATGTATCGCCTGCTCCCCAATGCCGAGCTTGCCGTGGTTCCCGGCGCCGAGCACGCCGACTTCATCTTCTCGCCGGAGAACATTGCCATCGTCCAACCCCTTATCCTGGACTTTCTGCTGCGGCACGGCGATCCGGTTGGTCAGACAGCGCCATCCGAGCATACGTCCTAGGATTTCCCGGATGCTCGATCGGTGGATCATCGCATAACCAAACGCATGCTGAGCGGCTCCATCCCACGTGCTATACTGGCATAACATCATTCGGGAGGTGCCTATGTTCACGGCGCTCATGCTCGGATCGGGCGTGTTCTGGACCCTCACCTACCTGCTCATTATTCGCCAGGGCGCACGCGATCACACCTATGGCATGCCGCTCGTCGCCCTGTGTGCCAATCTTTCCTGGGAGTTTATCTTCGCGTTCCTCCATCCGCACGAGCCGATTCAGCGGACGGTCAACATGGTCTGGTTTGCCTTCGATGTGGTCATCCTCCTGCAACTCCTGCGCTATGGCCCGTATGAGTTTTCCGATCTGCCGCGCGTGGTCTTCTATGCTGGCTTTGGGCTGACCCTCGTCACCAGTTTCTGTCTCGTCCTGCTGCTATCCTACGAGTTTAACGACTGGGCGGGAGCCTATGCCGCGTTCGGGCAGAACCTCCTGATGTCTGTGCTCTTTCTGCTCATGCTCTACCGGCGTCGCTCCCTGCGTGGTCAGTCGCTCAGCATCGGCCTCTGCAAGCTGATTGGCACCGCGCTCGCCTCGCTCGCCTTCTATCTGTATGTCGAGAGCTTCCGCCAGTCGGTCCTGCTGCCCTTCTTGTACGGTGCGATCCTGGTCTATGATGGCCTCTACGTCGGGCTGGTGTACGTCCGGCTGCACGCGGAAAGGCAGGAACGGCGGGTATCTACGACCGACGGCGAGCCTCTGGCACCACCTGCTGTCTCGTCATGACGGAGCGCGTACAAAGACAGCTTGACAATGCCTCATCTCGCGTTGTAACGTGTTGCCATGATACGAGACGATACCCAGCCCAAGCCCCGCAAGGCTCCCGCCGATGGAGCCAAAGACTTTTTGCTGCACGAGTATCAAAGCTTATATGCCCTCCACCAGCATGCCAAGGACGTTGGCGAGACTCGCTTGAACTTCTATATCACGTTCGCTGCGGCGCTTGGCTCTGTCCTGATCGCGACCCAACAATTCATCCGGTCGGATATTCACTTATGGTTACTGATTGCTGGCCTAGCGGTTATCATGTGTTTGGGATTCATCACCTTCCGAAAAATGCTCCAGCGGCGTGTAGCCACGATCTTGTACCGACGACGATTAGGTCGCGTGCGCGCCTGGTTCGCTTTCCACTATCCAGAGATCCTTCCTGGGCTGCCCTATGCCATTGGCCGAGAGATACCCATGGATTGGGGAAAGTATAAGCTCGGATCGAGCGCGTTTTCCGTGGCCTTTCTCAATACGATTCTGGTGATCGTCCTCGTGTTCATCATTCTGCTCAACAGCTTCGGACTGACCGCTGTCTGGTGGTCAATCCCCGCGTCGGGGATCGTTGGCGCGGCGACGTGGTGGTTCCATCTGGTGTGGAAGGACCGGTGGCTAAGGGCGGCAGAGATGCAAGACCGTCAAGAGATGGCGGATCTTGATACAGCGCCTTGAACCGCCTCGATCATGGGCAGATCGGTGAGCGCGCCCGTACCAGATGGAGGAGGGTGCTCTTGCAAGCCGGGCATATACCGATATACGTGTTGGTATCATATCGAACATGATTCCATGTCTTCCGCTCGATTGTCACATTATGTGGTCGGTGTTGCGTCAACCGTACCTCGACGCTTGCTATGGTTCGTGTGGAGGTTCGCGAAGGCGAACAGCTCACGCAAGCACTTGAACGCTTGCGGCGGCTCGTACATCAGGAATATGCACGGCCCTGGACGAAACGGCGCTATGGCTATTACGAAAAGCCGAGCGAGCTACGTAGAAAACGCAGGAAGATGCGGCAGTTACAGGCACGCACTACCGGCAATTTGTGGTTACGGATTAACGTCCAGGCACAATTCCAACGGACAGGACCAACCTATGCAGCAGGGCGCTAGGTCGCTCCGGGCGGCGGAGGATGCGGGTCGTCGAGGGGCGGCCAGCGCGTTGACCCCTCGATCGGTATTGCCTGGAACGCACGAGCAAGCACCTCCTGAATATTTCTTGTGTGACACTGCGTTCAACAGTAATCCTTGAGTTGTGCGGCAGTTCATCTTATGCTCCTTCTTTCTCGCTGTGACCGTCTCTGTCACACGGAGAGGCTATCATGGTGGCACAACCTAAGGAGGAGCAGATGATGAAAACGTTTTATGCTGTGGTCGTAAACTCCCTGGCTGCGTCACTAACGAATACATTGGTGTGGTTTGCCGTCACCTTTTGGGTATATCTTGAAACAAAGTCGGTAGTTGCTACCTCGATCATGGCCGGTGCGTATCTCACCACCACCACTATCTCCGGCTTTTTCCTTGGATCGCTTGTTGATCGGTATCCAAAGAAAACAGCGATGCTCGTATCAAGCCTTGGCTCGCTCCTGTGCTACACGCTCGCAAGCATCACGTACCTCGCCACACCACCCCAGGTCTTTACGAATGCCTCCAGCCTCATGCTTTGGACATTTATCATCCTCGCCCTTCTTGGAGCCATCATCGGCAATCTGCGTTCGATCGCGCTCTCGACCCTTGTGACGCTTCTCATTCCCGAAGACGGGCGCGACCGCGCAAACGGCCTTGTCGGGACGGCGAATGGCGTGGCGTTCCTCGTCGCCTCCATTTTTAGCGGCCTGGCCGTCGGTTTTCTTGGCATCTTCTGGGTGCTTGGCTTCGCGCTCGCCCTGACGACGCTGGTCATTGTCCACCTCTGGACCATCACCTTTGCTGAGCGGGAAAGCGTCCATCCCGAAGCACACACGGATCGGATCGATCTTCGCGGAACCATCCACGTCATCCGGCTGGTCCCTGGATTGTTTGGACTCATCTTCTTTCATACCTTCAACAACTTCCTGGGCGGCGTCTTCATGTCGCTGATGGATGCGTACGGCCTGTTGCTGGTTTCCGTTCAGGTATGGGGCGGGCTCTGGGGCTTTTTGAGCCTGGGCTTTATTGTGGGCGGTCTGATTGTCGCGCGCAAGGGCTTAGGCGCATCACCGCTGCGGACGCTCTTTCTGACCAATATCGTCATGTGGATCATCGCGAGCATCTTTACGATCCAGGCGTCGATCGTCCTGCTCACCGTCGGCTTATTCCTCTACCTCTGCCTCATTCCGGTCGTTGAAGCATCCGAGCAAACGATTTTACAGTCGGTGATCCCGCCCGAACGGCAAGGCCGGGTGTTCGGATTTGCCCAAAGCATCGAGCAAGCGGCATCGCCGCTCACGGCGTTTCTGATCGGCCCGATCGCGCAGTTCATCTTCATTCCATTTATGACCACCGGAAGCGGCGTGGAGCTTCTCGGCCCCTGGTTTGGAACCGGGCCGGATCGCGGGCTCGCGCTCGTATTTACCGTGACTGGTCTGATCGGCCTGGCGGTGACACTGATGGCGATGCGGTCATACTCGTACCGGACATTATCGCGGAAGTATCAAAAGCAATCGTTTGCGCTCGCATTCAGTGAATGATCGATTCCGAGCGGAGGACGCCCGGACGGAACACAGGGCTGTGACCTTCAAGCCGCGCACGGTAAGGTTGTCACCGTGCGCGGCTCTTCGGCAGGCTGCCGCATCAGTCATGCGGCTCCTGCGCCCGTTTTCTTGCTCAACCTTTAGCGAGCACCGCTGGTGTCCATAGATGGAGCACAACGCGATGAAGCAATCAATCGGACTCGTAAGCCTTGTGGTTCGTGAGTATGACGAAGCCATTGCGTTCTATGTCGACACGCTTGGCTTTACCCTGGTCGAGGACACCTACATTCCCCAGCAAGACAAGCGCTGGGTCGTGGTCGCACCGGCAGGCTCGCATGGCGCTCACCTCCTGCTCGCTCGCGCCGTAGGGCAGGAGCAAGCGTCGCGAATTGGCAACCAAACCGGCGGTCGCGTGTTTCTGTTTCTGTACACCGATGACTTTTGGCGCGACTTTCACGCCTACCAGGCGAGGGGCGTAGTGTTTGTGCGGGAGCCCAGGGACGAGAGCTACGGCACCGTGGCCGTCTTCAGCGATCTCTACGGCAACCTCTGGGATCTCGTGCAGCCCAGACAAGGATCGTAAGCATGCGCACGTTCGCACAGAACCCAAAGGCGGCACTGCCGACTACGGCTGCCGAGTCTACGCTGCCCGTTCGAGCATACCGCAGGCACAGCGGCAAGCCCAGATCGCTCCTTGATTCCACCCGCGCGATCGGGAATCAAGCCGCGCCGCAGGGGATAGACGTGCATGCGGAGGATGGACAAGCAGGCCGCCCCAAGACCACGGACATTGCTCGCTTCGGCCATGGTTTTAGCCGGGTTCAGGTGTACGCGCCGACTCCGGTCAGGATTCAGGCGAAGCTGACGGTTAACGCCCCAGGCGACTCCTACGAGCAAGAGGCCGACAGCGTCGCCGATCAGGTGATGCGCATGCCGGAGCCGCATGCGCGGCGTCTCAGACACAACGGTGACGGTGTGAGGGTGCCGACGGGGGTGTCGCCTTTGAGCAATGCCGTATCCCGCATGACAGCGCAACGTGTGCAGCGCATGCCGGGGCCGGAAACCCCATCAGCCCAGATCGAGCCGACCGGTGCCCCTGCGATCCCGCGAGTAGAGATCCTGCGTCCGACAGACCAGAAGATCGCTGACGGCATCTTCCAGCCCGCGTTTAGCGCAGCGATGGGCAGCGCACTGATCATGACGCCGCAGAACACTACTCGCGTCATTCAGGACGAACAGATCAACGCTACCCTTGCGTGGCAGAATCCGCCGCGCGGCCTATTGCATCGCAGAGCAAAGGGAGAGGAGGCTGCCGACCATGCGATCCACTGGGAAGCTCCTGACAGGCAGCATCCGGAGCTAGAAATCCGAGACGGCGCTGTTGTCGTGCAGGACACGCACATCTATAGCATGGCGGTCATGCCGGGAATGGAGGCGCTCAACGCAGCCGAGGCCAAGGGCTTCAGCCGCGACGTGGCGGACTGGCGGTTTGCGCTGAGCTTCAAGGCAGCCAGCGCATTTGATTCACCGATGGGACGTGCGAATCTTAACCCGTGGGGATTTAGCTTGCTTGTCGCTCAGACAGTCTCCAAAAGCGGCGAGGCTTCACGAGCTGCGCAGCTTGAATATTCGGGTGTTGCCTCGACCAACCCCATGATTGAGCTGCCCGCGATTGACTTTTCCCCCGGAGCCGAGCCATAGCCAGATGCCGCGATGCGTGCCAGCAGCCATTGCTGGCACGCGCCGCGACCTGTAGTGCTCCTAGGGGCCTACATACGCAGAGGCAATATTCGTCGAGGTTCTGCCGAGACTATCGACGACTTTAAACCTCACGGTACACGAGGAATAACACCGCACGCTGTAGCTGAACGGCCCGGAACCGGACGAAGAGGCCGTCCAGCTTCCACTGTTGAGCTGCCAGTAGGGCGTGTACGGCTGCAAGCCTTCGCTGCCCATACCGCTGCACGTGTAGAGCCCGCCGAAACCGGTTCCCTCGCATGAGAGCCAGGCAGTTGGCGGAGGCGTTGGAATGCCAGCCTCACGCTGCACCCAGTCGGTAAAGATACCGAACCGCGTGTATACGCCATACTTATAGGCGCGCGCGCAGCCATCGCCCCAGCTCACAATTCCGGCCAATCCCCATGTCGAGCCGTACGGAACGACCAGCGGGCCGCCGCTGTCACCCTGGCAGGAATCTTTCCCGCCTGCGCTGTAGCCGGCACAGAGCATCGTGCTATCCACGCGACCGTTGTACGACTGTGATTGATTACAGGTCGAGTTGGAGACAATCGGGACGCTGACCTGAAGCAATCGGGATGCCGATGCGCCGCCTTCCGAGGTCCTCCCCCAGCCGACGACTGTGGCTACCACACCGGGCGCAAAGCGCGGATTGTCGAAGGGCGACTGGAGCAGCGTCACGGGCTGTACCCGGCTGGTGTAGACCGCATCGCTTGAGAGGTTGAGCAGCGCAATATCGCTGCTCTTCGTCGAGTCGTTATAGTTGGGATGAATCTTGATCTGGCTCACCGAAAATCGTTGCTCGGTGCCCTCCTCGGCGTTCAGGTCGTGCTCACCCAGGACCACGGTAAACTGGATGGCCGACTTCCCATACACACAGTGTGCCGCCGTCACAATCCAGCGGGGCGCGATGAGTGAGCCGCCACACCAATGCCCGCCATTGAGCCGAAGCTCGGCAGTCCACGGCCACGCGCCAGGCACGGCCTCGGTTCCACCGACGATTTCGGTACCTGGCCTGTCGCTGGAAGGTGGCGTGGGGTGATTGCTCGATGGATCAGGCGGCTGCGCTGCCGCGTGGAAGGGGAAGCCGATGAGCGCCATCAGGAACGCGATGATACCGAGTGTGCGCCGAAACTGTACCAGCCATGCGGGTCGAACGAGGTGCTTCATGCAAACCCTCCCTGATAGAGTACGAAACAAGGACAACGTCAGGAGGCGATCCGGAACCGAGTGAATGGAGTCCTCTAGCGGCGGATGCCACCATGTGGCCGACAGGAGAGTGTGGGGCGAGCACGGACGACCGACACGCTCGCATGCTATTAAAGCAGCAGCCAGCCGTCAGCGCAAGAGGCGAATATGACCGTGCCGCGCGCCACAGACGATCCAGATCCGGCGATGGTGCCGAGCGGCATCACGCACGCATGATGGCATAGCGCTTGCAGCATGGTTACGAGCTTTTTTTGCTCAGCGCCGCTTCTTCAGCACGCCTCGCTGCCGTCGGCGTTGCTCGTCCTCATAGAAAGGGCAGAGGCAGATGACCAACCAAATCATTGTCATCGTGAATGGTGATCCGGTGTTTCGTGATGTGGTAAGCCATGCGCTGACGGAAGCAGGCTACGAGTCGGTGCTGCACGACGGGGGTGCGGGTGTCGCGACGACGATTGCGCACGAGCAGCCCTGTGCCGTCGTGGTCAATGCGGACGATGCGCCTCCGACGGAGGAGATCGTGCTCGCGCTGGTCGAGCACGATTCGCACGCCGAGCACATTCCCGTCGTGGTCTGTGGACAGCATACCCAATTGCGCCAGGACGTGGTCAAATCGCTCCAGCCACGGCGCGGCGCTGTGCTGGCAAGCTCGCTGGCTCCCGACGAACTCCTTGCCAAGCTGAAAGAGCTTGAACAGTCCCAGGGGAGCGAGCGGTAGGTCGTGCGCGTCTGCACGCGGAGTGATCGTCGCGTGTGCGTGCAGCGCCAAGCGCAGCAGGGGATCGTCATGGTCCCCTGCTCCACCCTCCGCTTGAGCCCTCCACACGCTCTTTTGATCGCTGTACCCGCACCTGGATCAGCGGATCGCCCGGCAGCGCAACCGCCTATCACACGCGGGGATTCGCGCGGGCCGGTTCGATGTGACGCTTCCTGTCACAAGCAGATCGTAGAATATCCTCAATCAATCGACGAGTCGTTTCTGGAGCCGTCGCAGCCCAGCCCCCGGCTCGTTCCTGACAGGAGGATAGTATGAACAAGGCACTGTGGACTCTGCAAGGGCTACTGGCGGCACTCTTTTTGTGGCATGGTGGCTTCATGGTGTTCCCACCCGCCGAGATGGTGGAGATGATCAATGCACAGCTTGGAGTTGGGTTCCGTATCTTCCTGGGGGTGGCAGAAATCCTCGCGGCCATCGGGCTGATCTTGCCGGGCGTGACGCGCATTCTGCCAGGATTGACGCCATTAGCCGCCGCCGGGCTGATGGTTGTGATGATCAGCGCGACGGTGCTGCACATCGTCCGTGTCGAAGTCGCGAGTGCGATCACCACGGCTGTTCTGTTCGCGCTTGTCACGCTCGTAGCCTACCTGCGCTGGAAGGTTCTGCCCCTGGCGGCGCGACCACTCCCGCTGCGCCAGAAAGCCCCCGCCCTCTCGTCGCCCCACAAGTAACAGCGACACGGCGAGGCGGACGCCTCCCAAACGGTTGACCTCCGGGCAGACCATCGCCTTCGATTTCGTCGATGCCTGAGTCGATAACAGGAGCACGCCATGCGGCGTGCTCCGTGCTTATAGCGGGCATGGAGGAGCGGCTTAGCGGTCGTCGATGCCGCCGTGCCGCCACTGGCGACCACTGCTGAGCAAGCCACAGATGATCGCCAGAAAGAGCAGGCTTAGCCCGCCGCTCAGCCACGGCAACGGGATGAGCATCGCGAGCAGCAGCAGCCACGTGCAGAGCTGAGCCATCTTCCAGGGATGAACTCCGCGCACGCGCTGCCAGCGAAACGCCTGTCGGTTTACTTCTACCTCGAAGCAGGTCCGGGTGATCAGCCGCTCGGCGGCGGATGGCGAGGCAACTCGCGCGATCAGGTACTCGACCTGATGGCGGGTCACACACACTTCATAGTGCGAGCACCAGTCGTCAAGATGCAGACGCTGGCGCAGGTGGGCGGTCGTCTTTTTCCAAAGCATTGTGCTATCCGTCATTCGGTCGAGGGTCCGCATGGGGCCGCAGATGGGTCCCGCCGAATAGTCTACCACACAATTCTGGCGCGCGGCTGATACGCTCCTGAGGGAACGCACCGAGAAAGCGAGGCGCTGATCGCTGGGGAGGCAGGGGCGCATCTATGCGGCGGCAATGTGGCGCGGTGGCGCTGGGCGGTCATACCGGGTGGGCTCGCAGCCGTGGGCGCCGGACGAAGCCGGTCATGGGTGCGCGCGCAACCAACAGGTCATCGCCCAACGCCCACGCCGCTTTTTGCGCCATCACGCCTTAGTCTGCGGGCCAGAAAGAGCCGGTTCGAGAACACTTGCCGTGCTCAGGTTTGTGGCTGCTCTGGCAAGCGCTCGAAGCGAGCCCGAATCGTATCGCCGGGATCGCCGGGATTGATCAAGACGATCTCAAGGTGCTGATCATCCTCGTGCAGCTCTCCGATCTGGTAGACCCGCCAGAGGCCCTCGAAATCGAACCGTGCGCGTTGCACTGCAACACGCTGTCCAAGCGTCACCATGGCCTGCGCCTGTTCCGCCATCATTGCACCTCCTGCGCTTGCCCCCGATGAGGAAGACGGCATCTGCTGTGCCAGGAACACGGCGGTACACTGCCTCTCACCCAGGTATCACGCCAGGCGCGGCAAGCTTCGGCAGGGCGTTGCCCTTGTGTCAGAAGTGCCTGGCGGCTGCCGGTCGTTGGGCCTGTTCGGCATACGGATTGATCCACCTTCCCACATCACGCGGACGAGCGAGAGAGAAGCCAAGCGTGTGATCGCGCGACCAGGCCCTATGCTAGCCGATCACCACGTCCATTAACGGGCGGAACGGCTCAGCCTTCTGCGCCGCGTCGTCACCTGCCGTGATCAAGCACTGGATCGCCGCCGCCGGGCAAAACGTCGTCAGCGAGGTGCCGCCGAGCTTGGAGGCATCCAGCACCGCGAAGACCTGATCGACATGCTTAATCACTAGCTCCTTCAACTGGCCCTCCACGATCGTACTCTCCGTCAAGCCCTTGGTGAGCGTCAGGCCGCGCGCGGAAAAGAAGCCTTTCCCGACATGCAGCTTCGCCAGCATCTCCGTGCTCAGCGTGCCCACCAGCGAGCCGGTATCCCGGCGCACCTGGCCTCCAAGCACGATCGTGGTGATCGTGGGGACGGGACCAAGCTCCAGCGCGGTGTACAGGCCGTTGGTGATGACCGTCAGGTTATGCCGCTCCTTGAGCTGCTGCGCGAGAAAGTAGGCGGTCGTGCTGGCGTCCAGAAAGATCGTGTCGTTATCTTGCACCTGCATTGCCGCCGCAACCGCGATACGCTCCTTGTCGGCGCGGTGCTCCTGAAGACGCGCCATGAATGCGCCTTCTGGCCGAAGCTGCTGCCGCAGCATGGCACCGCCCCAGGTTCGCTGGAGCAAGCCTTCGCGCTCAAGCACGGCCAGATCGTTCCGAATCGTCACCTCGGAGACGCCCAATGCCTCGCTACAGGCGCGCACCGAAAGCTGGCCTTCTTGTTGCAGCAGGTTCAGCAAATAGTGTCGTCGGACTTCGGGCTGCCGCGAGTCAGGCGCTTGTGCAATTGTCATGGTCGTATCTCCATCTATGCCGCGCAGAAGCCGCGCCGGTCGATCGATCGCATCCCGTACACGTCGAACAATCAAGATTGTTGTAGCACATCTTTCGGAATTTTGCTAGTTCTTATGTATAGCAACAATTTGAAACCATCCCGGCTGCGAACGTAGAAGCGGCCACAAACCCGATCGGCCACAGGCCCGATCGCGCTGCGACGGCTCCAGGGCGAATGCTGCGCAGTGGGCCAGCCGATCAAGCACGGATACCCTGCTTCAGCCGAGCGGAGGGATTCACGGCAAAATCGGTGATTGACATTTTCGTTTCCTTATGATATAACCATCTCATTCTAAAAATCAAAATAATTAGAAACCCTTTCCAGACGAAACCACCACTACAGCAACAATATTGCCTGCGGAGGTGGAGAGATAACCAGACTGATCGAATCGATCCAGCGCATCGTTGCCCTCGATCCTTCCACCTCCCAGCAGCTCATCTCCGCCCTACCACCGCGAATCAACCTGAGCCATCGTCCCAGCTACGCGAACAACGGAAGCAGGAAACGCAGAGGAGACTACCGATGCCGGACACTCCACCGCTGCTTCAGGTTCACCACCTATCGAAATCGTTTGGCGGCGTCCATGCGCTGAAAGACGTGCAGTTCGAGCTACGGGCGGGCGAGATTCACGCCCTGCTCGGCGAGAATGGAGCCGGCAAGTCGACGATGATCAAGCTCATGACCGGCATCTACCAGCCGGACGCCGGTGAGATCGTGTTCGACGGGCAGCCGGTGCATTTTGCGAACACCCACGAAGCGCAAGCGCAGGGCATCGTCGCCATCTACCAGGAACCGAGCCTCTTTCCCGACCTCGACATCGCCGAAAATATCTTCGTGGGTCGCCAGCCGACGCGCCGGGGCCGTATCGACTGGCAGCGGATGTACACCGAGGCTGCGGAGCTGCTGCGCCGACTCGGCGTGTCGCTCGACCCACGCACCAAAGCCCGCGCGCTCAGCGTTGCCCAGATGCAGCTTGTGGAGATTGCGCGGGCGATCTCGATCAAGACCCGCGTGCTGATTATGGACGAGCCGACTTCGTCGCTCACGCTGGGGGAGATCGAAGAATTGTTTGTGATTGTGCGCCAGCTCAGAGCGCAGGGCACCTCGATCATCTTTATCTCGCACCACCTGGAAGAGTTGTTCGCGCTGTGCGACCGGGTGACGATTTTGCGGGACGGCACCTATGTCGGAACCCGCGAGATGGGCGCGATCACCACCGATGGACTGATCCAGATGATGGTTGGCCGGACGCTCAACGAGCTATTTCCCAAACAGGACGTGCCGCCGGGCGACGTTGTGCTGGAGGTCGAGGGGCTGACGGTGCCGGGGAATTTTGCGGACGTGTCGTTCAGCCTGCGGCGCGGCGAGATCCTCGGCATGGCCGGGCTGATCGGCGCGGGGCGCACCGAGGTGGCGCGGGCGCTGTTTGGGGTGGACCGGGCGACGGCTGGCACGATCAAGCTGGATGGCAAGCCGGTCACGATCGCCAGCCCTCAGGCGGCGATGGCGCTCGGCATCGGGTATGTGCCGGAAGACCGCAAGCTACACGGGCTGGTGCTGGGCATGAGCATCGCCGACAATATTACGCTGCCTGAGCTGTCGAGCTTCGCGCGCATCGGCTGGCTCGACACGCGGCGCGAGCAGGCGGCGGCGGAGGAAAGCGCGAAACAGCTCGAAGTCAAAATGCGCAGCGTCGAGCAGCCGGTCGGAGAGCTCTCGGGCGGCAACCAGCAGAAGGTAGTGCTGGCGAAATGGCTCGGAACCAGGCCGCGCGTGCTGATCCTCGATGAGCCGACCCGTGGCATCGACGTGGGAACCAAAGCCGCAGTGCATCGGCTGATGAGCAGCCTGGCCGCGCAAGGCATGGCGATCCTGATGATCTCGTCGGAATTGCCTGAGGTGCTGGGCATGAGCGACCGCATCCTGGTGATGCGCGAGGGACGTGTCACCGGCCACTTCAGCCGGGCGGAGGCGACCCAGGAAGCGCTGATGGCTGCCGCGACGGTGGCCTAATGCTCGACAAAGGAGAGCGCGTGCGATGATCGCAAAAACAGAAGCCTATCGTCCGCCGCAGCGAGCCTGGATGCAGGCATTCGTCAAATACCGCGAGGTCGGCATCGTCTTGATTCTGCTGGTGCTCGTCGCGCTGGTCAGCCTGCGCAACCCGGCCTTTCTGAGCCTGAGCAACTTCCGCGACATCGTTTTGAATATCTCGATCCTGGTGATCGTCGCGCTGGCCCAGGCGATGGTGATCATCACGCGCGGCATCGATCTATCGGTCGGATCGATCATTGGGCTGACGGCGATGATGGTGTCCTTTACGATCGCGGCGTTTCCGGGCATGCCAGCGCTGCTGACGATCCCGCTCGGCATGGCGCTCGGCGCGGCGCTCGGTAGCTTCAACGGGCTGCTGATCGCGGGCGGGGGCGCGCCGCCGATCATCGCGACGCTCGGCACGCTGAGCATCTATCGCGGGCTGATCTTCCTGTACAGCGGCAGCAAATCGACGATCAACGCCTTTGAAATGCCCGCCGGATTTCGCCAGCTTGCCAAGGGCGCGCCGCTGGGCGTTCCCAACCTGATCCTGTTTGCCCTCATCGTGGCAGTGGCGGCCTACTACTTCCTGCGCTATACCCGGACGGGCCGTGACATCTATACCGTTGGCAGTAACCCCGACGCGGCGCGCTTCGCCGGTATCCCGATGCAGCGGATCATCTTCCTGGTGTATGTCATCTCCGGCCTGCTGTGTGGCCTGGCCGGGGTGCTCTGGGCGGCGCGGTTTGAGTCGGCGCAGACGAATACCGCGCTGGGCTTCGAGCTTCAGACCGTGGCGGCCTCGGTCGTCGGCGGCGTGAGCACCCTGGGCGGCAGCGGCAACGTCGTCGGCGTGATCCTGGGAGCGTTTCTGCTCGGCATCATCAGCAACGCGCTCACGCTGGTGCAGATCTCGCCCTTCTGGCAGCTCGCCGCGCAAGGTCTGCTGATCCTGCTGGCCGTGGTTGCCGACGCGGCGATCGTCGGTCGGGTCCAGCGCATCACGTCCCGCAAGACTCGCTAAGCGCACGAGGTGAAGATGAACCTAAGCACACATACGCTCCGTCGCTCGCTCCTTCGCTGGGAATGGCTCCTGGTGGCGCTGATGATCGTCGTCACGATCGTCAACGCGCGGCTCTCGCCCTTCTTCTTGAATCGCAACAACCTGCTGCGCACGACCTCCGACTTTATGGAGATCGGCATCCTGATGCTGCCGATGGTCTTTATCATCGTCACCGGCAACATCGACCTTTCGATCGCCTCGATCCTGGGCCTGGCCGCGTCGCTGATGGGCTGGCTGTTCATGAGCGGCACGAACATCTGGCTGGCGCTCGTCGTCGCGCTCCTCGTCAGCGCGCTGGCCGGCCTGCTCAACGGCGTCTTGATCGCGCGGCTGAAGCTACCCGCGCTGGTTGTCACCATCGGCACGCTCTCGCTGTACCGTGGCCTGGCCTATGCGCTGCTGGGCGATCAGGCGGCCCGTGGGTATCCGCCATCCTTCACGTACCTGGGCCAGGGCACGCTCGGCGGCACCGGCATTCCGGTCGCGCTGGTCCTGTTTCTCGTGCTCGCGCTGATCTTTGGCCTCGTGCTCCACAAGACGACCTTCGGGCGCTATCTGTACGCGATCGGCAACAACGAGGCGGCCAGCCACTACTCCGGCGTGCCGGTGGAGCGCATCAAGTTGATCCTGTACGTGGTGTCGGGCGTGATGGCGGCGCTGGCGGGATTCATCCTGGCCGCCCGCTTCGGCAGCACGCGCCCGGACATTGGGAACGGGCTGGAGCTGACCGTGATTACCGTGACGGTGCTCGGCGGAGTCAGCATCTTTGGCGGCAAAGGCACGATGGTCGGCGCTGTCCTCGCGCTGATCCTGGTCGGCCTGCTGCGCTTCGGGATGGGCCTGATCAACCTTCAGGGCCAGATCCAGAATATCGTGATCGGCCTGCTGCTGATTCTCTCGATCCTGCTGCCACGGCTCGGCGCGCGGCTGTCGGCGGGGCTGACGTGGCAGCCCGCGACGATGCGCAGGCTGGCGGCGGCGGCGTCGGTGGCGATTGTGTTTGGAATGTTCTTCTTCTGGTCGCGCGGGCTGATCCTCACGCCCTAGCGCAATCGGGGGTTCGCTTCACAGGAAGGAGCGCGTATCGCTGATGATCATGGAGGATCACCTCACCGCGCCGAAGGAAGATCAACTATGGCAAACCGATGCCATCAACACAGGAGAAGATCTCTCATGCGAAACAACTATGTTCTGGCGATGCTCATGAGCCTGGTGCTCTCGATTCTGGTCGGCTGTGGCGCGGCTCCCACGACCGGCGATACCGGCACTCAGGGATCGCCTGCGGCCAGCGGATCACCTGCGGCAAGTGCAGCAGCCGGTGGCGCGAAGACCTATATTCTGGTGCCTAAGAATCTGGGCAACCCCTACTTCGACACGGCGAATAAAGGCGCGCAGGAAGCGGCCAAAGAGCTTGGCGTGACCGTCACCTATCAGGGACCGGCCACGGCGGACGCCACCCAGCAGATTCAACTGCTTAATTCGTTGATCGCGCAGAACGTGAGCGGCCTCGCGATCTCGGCGGACGACTCCGATGCGCTCGTTCCCACGGGCAAGCAGGCGATCAGCGCCGGTATCCCCGTCGTCACCTGGGACTCGGCGATCTCCGAGGGTGGGCGCACGGTCCACATCAACCAGGCGGTCGCCGCCGATATTGCCGCCGTGCAGATTCAGATGGCGTCGGATCTCGCCAAGGGCGAGGGCAAGATCGCGATCTTGAGCGCCACCTCGACCGCGCCGAACCAGAACGAGTGGATCGCCTTGATGCAGGAAGTGCTGAAGCAGCCTGAGTACGCCAAGCTTGAGCTTGTGGACACCGTCTACGGCGACGACGACGACCAGAAGAGCTACACCGAGGCGCAAGGGCTGATGACGAAACACCCGGACCTGAAGGTGATCATCGCGCCGACGACTGTTGGCATCGCGGCTGCGGCGCGTGCGGTCCAGGACGCGAACAAGGTCGGCACGGTCTTCGTGACCGGCCTCGGCACGCCAAACGCGATGCGAGATTATGTCAAGAGCGGCGCGGCTCCACAGTTTGCGCTGTGGAATCCCGGCGATCTCGGCTACCTGGCGATCCAGGCCTTGAACGCCATCGCGAGCGGCCAGATCAAGGGCCAGCCCGGCGACAAGTTCACGGCGGGCAGGCTCGGCGAGTACACCGTTGCCGAGGATGGCACCGTGCTGCTGGGCAAGCCGACGGTGTTCACGAAAGACAACGTCGATCAGTTCGACTTCTAACGGCTATCACCTTCTGGCTGCCCCGGCGCGTTCCATGCTGCACGTCCGCCGGGACGGCCCTACCGGAGGAGCAGGCTGATGAAACGGGTTGGATTTATGCTCAAGGTGCGGCAAGACAGGCTGGACGAGTACAAACGCCATCACGAAAACGTCTGGCCGGAGATGCTCGCGGCGCTGCGCGGGGCGGGCTGGCACAACTACTCCCTGTTTGTGCGCGACGACGGCCTGCTCTTCGGCTACTTCGAGACACCCGACAGCTTGCAGGCTGCCCAGGCGCGCATGGCCGAGCAAGCGATCAACACCAGATGGCAAGAGTTCATGGCACCGTATTTCGAGTCGCCAAATAATGCGCGGCCAGATGAAATGTTTGTTGAATTGCAGGAGATTTTTCACCTCGATTGATTTCATGTGGAGGAGGAGGAGCTATGACTGATTCAGTTCCCACAACCAGACATGTCCAGCATGCCTACGCGCTCGCCAAAGAGCGCTACGCGGCGCTCGGCGTCGATACCGAGCAGGCATTGGCACGTCTCGGCCAGATCTCGCTGAGCCTGCACTGCTGGCAGGGCGACGACGTAGCCGGGTTCGAGTCGCCGGATGGCGAGCTTGGCGGCGGCATCGCGGCGACCGGCAACTATCCGGGCAAGGCGCGCAACGCGGACGAGCTGCGCCGCGATCTCGATCAGGTCTATCGCCTGCTGCCGGGACAGCACCGGCTGAATCTGCACGCGATCTACGCCGAAATCAACGGACGGAAGGTTGAGCGCAACGAGCTTCAGCCCGAACATTTCGCCGCGTGGGCCGCGTGGGCCAAAGCCAACGGACACGGCATCGACTTCAACCCGACCTGCTTCGGGCATCCGCTGGCCGAGAGCGGCTTTACGCTGTCGAGCTACGATGCGGGCGTGCGCCGGTTCTGGATCGAGCACTGCATTGCGTCGCGCACGATCGGCGAGTATTTCGGGCGCGAGCTTGGCACGGCCTGCGTCACCAACATCTGGATTCCCGACGGCCTCAAGGACACGCCCGTCGATCGCGCCACGCCCCGCCGATTGCTCAAAGAATCGCTCGATCAGATCCTCGCCGCGCCCATCGACCGGCGGTACAACCTGGATGCCGTCGAAAGCAAGCTCTTCGGCATCGGCTCCGAAAGCTACGTCGTCGGCTCGCACGAGTTCTACCTGGGCTACGCGCTGAGCAACCACGTGCTGCTGTGCCTGGATAGCGGCCACTTCCACCCGACCGAGTCGATCGCCGACAAGATCTCGTCGGTGCTGCTCTACGTCGATGAAATCTTGCTCCACATCAGCCGGGGCGTGCGCTGGGACAGCGATCATGTCGTCACGCTCAGCGACGAGACGCAGGCGCTGCTTCAGGAGATCGTACGCAACAACCTGCTCGATCGCGTCCACATCGGCCTGGACTTCTTCGACGCGAGTATCAACCGGGTAGCGGCGTGGGTCATCGGCGCGCGCAACGTGCAGCGGGCCGCGCTGCTGGCGCTGCTGGAGCCGATCGATCGGCTGCGTGAGGCCGAGCGCTCCGGCGATTACACCACGCGCCTGGCGCTGCTCGAAGAGCTTAAGGGCATGCCCTGGGCGGCGGTCTGGGACCAGTTCTGTCTCCAGCACGAAGTGCCGCTGGGCATGCGCTACCTGGACGAGATCCGATCGTACGAAACACACGAGCTTGCCCGGCGCGGGTGAGGAGGAGGAGGACTCATGGTAACACGGCAACCAACCTTTCGCCACGTACACTATGCGTGGGACGACGCCTACGCGAATCAGCTCGATCCAGTTGCGCGGCTGGTCTATCGCTCCAATATCCTGGGAGCCGACCAGCGCATCACCAACACAGGCGGCGGCAACACATCATCCAAAATTATCGAGAGCGACCCGCTCACCGAGGAGCCGGTCGAGGTGCTGTGGGTCAAAGGCTCCGGCGGCGACCTGCGCACCTCAAAGCGCGAAAACTTCTCGTCGCTGTACATGGACAAGCTGCGCGCGCTGCAAGCGCACTACCACCACGCGCCGGAGCGCGGCCCCAAAACCGCGATCGAGGACGCGATGGTCGCGCTCTATAACCACTGCACCTTCAACCTCAATCCCCGTCCGTCGTCGATCGACACGCCGCTGCACGCCTTTGTCAATCGTAAGCACGTCGATCACATGCATCCCAACGCCGTGATCGCCATCGCCGCCGCGCGAAACTCCGAGCGGCTGACCAGCGAGATCTACGGCGACGAGGTGATCTGGACCGCCTGGCAGCGGCCCGGCTTCGATCTGGGCCTGAAGCTGGAGCAGATCCTACAGGAGCACCCGCAGGCCAGGGGCGTGATCCTCGGCGGCCACGGCCTGATCAACTGGGCCGACGACGACAAGGCGTGCTACGAGCTGACGCTCGATCTGATCGAGCGCGCGGCGAGCTATATCGAGGCGCGCGACAAAGGCGAGCAGACCTTTGGCGGGCAGCAGTACCAGGCATTGGACGAGGCGCAGCGCCACGCGGTCTTTGCCGAGATCTTGCCCTGGCTGCGCGGCCAGGTTAGCCAGTATAAACGCTTTGTCGGCACCGTGCAGGAAGACGCGACGATCCTGCGCTTCGTCAACAGCCACGACGCGCCGCGTCTGGCCGAGCTCGGCACGTCCTGCCCCGATCACTTCCTGCGCACCAAGATCAAGCCGCTGTATGTGCCGTGGAACCCGCAGGCCGAGGATGTGGCGGCGCTGAAGCACAAACTGAGCGCCGGGCTGGAGCAGTATCGCCAGGACTACGCGGCCTACTACCAGCAGCACAAGCGCCCCGACTCGCCCGCGATGCGCGATCCGAACCCGACGGTGATCCTGATCCCCGGCCTGGGCATGATCGCCTGGGGCAAAGACAAGAGCGAGTCGCGCGTGACCGCCGAGTTCTACAACTGCGCCGTCGAAGTGATGCGCGGCGCGGAGGCGATCGACGAGTATACCGCGCTGCCGCTGCAAGAGGCGTTCGACATCGAGTACTGGCTGCTTGAGGAGGCCAAGCTTCAGCGCATGCCCGCCGAAAAAGAGCTGGCGCGGCGGATCGTGGTGGTGGTTGGATCAGGCAGCGGCATCGGCAAGGCAGTGGCGCATCGCGTGGCGCGTGAGGGCGCGCATGTGGTCTGCGCCGATCTGCACGCCGAGGCAGCCCAGGCGACGGCGGACGAGCTGACCGCGCGCTACGGCAAAGGCATCGGCGTGGCAGGGACGGGCATCTCAAGCTACGGTCCCGCGATCGGGCTGGGCGTGGACATCACCAAGCGTGAGTCGGTGCGGGCGCTGTTCGAGCAGGTGATCCTGGCGTATGGCGGCATCGACGATGTAATCGTGACGGCGGGCATTTATGTGCCGCCGGATCGCGAGGGCCGCGTTCCCGACGACAAATGGGCGCTGTCGTTCAACATCAATGTCACCGGGCTGTACGTCGTCGCAGATGAGGCCAATCGGATCTGGCGCTCCCAAGGGCTGCGCGGCAATCTGGTGCTGACCACCAGCGTCAACGCGGCGGTAGCCAAGAAAGGCTCGCTGGCCTACGACACCAGCAAGGCGGCGGCGAATCATCTGGTGCGCGAGCTGGCGATCGAACTCGCGCCGCTGGTGCGGGTCAACGGCCTGGCACCCGCCACAGTCGTCGAGGGCAGCAGCATGTTCCCCCGCGATCGAGTGATCGCCTCGCTGGCGAAGTACAACATCGCCTTCAGCGACGACGAGACGACCGAGGCGCTGCGCGAGAAGCTGGCGAACTTCTACGCGCAGCGCACGCTAACGCAAGCGCCGATCACGCTGGACGATCAGGCGGAGGTGGCCTATTTGCTGATCAGCAGGGCATTCAGCAAGACGACCGGCCAGATCTTTAGCGTGGATGGCGGCCTGGCCGAGGCGTTTCTTCGCTGACACGCCAGCGAGGAGCAGGAGCGTCTACTCCGTGCATCGTGGAGTAGGCCGAGTGGAGAAGGGGATCGATGAAGGTTACACTCTTTATAACCTGCTTCAACGATACGCTATTTCCGCAAACCGGGCAAGCCGTCGTGAAGCTATTGGAGCGGCTCGGCCACAGCGTCGAGTTTCCGCTGGAGCAGACCTGCTGCGGCCAGATGCACTTCAACACCGGCTACCAGCGCGAGTCGATCCCGCTTGCCCGCCACTTCGTCGAGGTCTTCGGCGACGCCGAGATCGTGGTGTCGCCGTCGGCGTCCTGCGTGGGGATGGTCCGCGAGTTCTATCCCCGCCTCGCCGAAGTGTCGCGCGACCCGAAGCTGGCACGCGCGGTTGCTGCGCTGATCCCACGGGTGTACGAGCTGTCGGAGCTTCTGGTCAACAAGCTTGGCATCGAGGATGTGGGCGCGTACTATCCGCACCGGGTCACGTACCATCCGACCTGCCACTCGCTGCGGATGATCCGCGTCGGCGATGCTCCGCTGCGGCTGCTGCGCAAGGTTCGCAGCATCGATCTCGTGGAGCTGCCCAATGCCGAGGAGTGCTGCGGCTTCGGCGGCACCTTTGCGATCAAGAACGCGGATACCTCGATGGCGATGCTCGGCGATAAAGTCCGCAACGTCCTCGATACACACGCCGAGGTCTGTGTTGCCGCCGACAACTCGTGCCTGATGCAGATCGGCGGGGCGCTGCACCGGCAGCGGGCAGGCGTGCGGCCCGTGCATCTCGCCGAGATCCTGGCGACGACCGAGGAGGACGGGCGATGAGCCGGAGCAACTCCAAGTTTCACATTCCGCTGACCTTTCAGGAGTCGGCGAGGGCGGCGCTGGAAAACACGCAGCTACGGCGCAACCTGGGCAAGGCGACCCAAACCATCCGGGCGAAGCGGGCCTCAGTCGTCGACGAGCTGCCCGACTGGCAGGAGTTGCGCGAGGCCGGGCGCGCGATCAAGGAGCGCACGCTGCGCCACCTCGACGAGTACCTGCTGCAACTTGAGGCGGCGGTGCAGCGCGCGGGCGGGCAGGTCCATTGGGCGCGCGACGCGATCGAGGCCAACCGGATCGTCGCCGGAATCGTGCTCGAACACGGGGCCAGCGAGGTGATCAAGGTCAAGTCGCTGACCACCGACGAGATCCGCATGAACGAGGCATTGGGCCAGCACGGCGTGACCGCGATCGAGACTGATCTGGCCGAGCTGATCATCCAACTGGCCCACGAGGAGTCGTCGCATATCCTGGTGCCCGCGATCCACAAGAATCGCGCGGAGATCCGCACCCTGTTCATGCACACGTTGGGCATCAGCGAGCTATCGGACGAACCGGCTGAGCTGGCGGCGGTGGCGCGTCGGTATCTGCGCACGAAGTTCTTGAGCGTGCCCGTCGCCACCAGCGGCGTGAACTTTGCCGTGGCCGCAACCGGAACGATCGCGGTGGTCGAGTCCGAGGGCAACGGGCGCATGTGCCTGACGCTGCCGGAGGTGCTGATCTCGATCATGGGCATCGAGAAGGTGATCCCAGGCTGGCAGGACTTCGAGGTGTTCCTGCAACTGCTGCCGCGCTCCTCGACGGGCGAGCGCATGAACCCGTATACCTCGTTCTGGACCGGCGTGCATCCTGGCGACGGGCCGCAGGCGTTCCATCTGGTGCTGCTGGATAACGGGCGCAGCCGCGTGCTTGCGGATCACATTGGGCGACAAACGCTCAACTGTATCCGCTGCTCGGCCTGCCTCAACGTCTGCCCGGTCTATGAGCGCACGGGAGGCCACGCCTACAACTCGGTCTATCCCGGCCCCATCGGCGCGATTCTGACACCGCAGCTTCTAGGCGTGGAGCGCGCCGGATCGCTGCCCTACGCCTCGTCGCTCTGCGGCGCGTGCTACGACGTGTGTCCGGTCAAGATCAACATTCCCGAAGTGCTGGTGCATCTGCGGGCGCAGGTGGTGCGTCATAAGCAGACCAGCGAGGGCATCAAGGGCAAGCTCGATCCCGAAGCCATCGGCATGCGGCTGCTCGCGCGAGTCTTTCGGAGTCCCGAACGCTACGAGCAGGCCCAAAAGCTGGCACGGCTGGGGCAGATTCCTTTTGCACGTCGCGGGATCATCGAGCGGCTGCCACCGCCGCTCAACGTGTGGACGACTATGCGCGATCTTCAGGCGGTGCCGCGCCAGACCTTTCGTGACTGGTGGCGGAAGCGGCGGGTGTTCGGGTCGGTGCCGAAGGCTGATGCTGACGGCGTGGGCGATGCCGACGGCGTCGACGCCGAGGCTGCCGCAGCCGGGAGGAGGAACGTATGAGCGCTGCCCGTGACGAGATTCTCCAGCGCGTGCGCCTGGCGCTGCGCGACGTGCCGCAGCGCGAGCAGCCGACGGATGTTGCCGTGGAGCGCGGCTATCGCCCCACCGCCGATGCGTCCCGCGAGCACGTGATCGAGCTATTTGTGGAGCGCGTGCGCGAGTACAAAGCGACGGTGCGGATCGTCACGGCTCATGCGCTGCCCACAACGATCGCCGAATCATGCGCCGCGCGGGGCGTGCGTCGTCTGCTTGTGCCCGTGGATATCCCGCGCGAGTGGCTGCCCGCCGGGATTGAAGCGCTCCGCGACACCGAGCTGACCTACGCGCAGATCGATGGGTGCGACGGCGTGCTAACCGGCTGCGCGCTGGGCATCGCGCAAACGGGGACGATCGTGCTGGATGGCGGGCAGGCGCAAGGACGGCGCGTGCTGACGCTGCTGCCTGATTATCATCTGTGTGTTGTCCGGACGGAGCAGATTGTCGGTCTGGTTCCCGAAGCCGTCGCCCGGCTCGTGCCCGCCGTATGTGAGCAGCAGCGCGCGATCACCTTTATTTCCGGCCCATCGGCTACCTCCGACATCGAGCTGAATCGGGTCGAGGGCGTGCATGGGCCGCGCACGCTTGAGGTCATTGTCGTCACGCCGGATTAATCCGGCGTGGGGATGCATACAGCGCCGGGGGAGAGCGCATCTGCGCCACATGTGGAGAATGAAGCTATGGCTCTGGATCAACCTTTTCCTGATTTAGATGAATTGCTCACGACGATTGGCACGGCGGGGCAGCGGCTCAGCGGCATTAATGCCAGCGAAGGTGCCGCAGGCAATATCTCGATGGTGATCGGCTGGCCGCTTGAGGTGCGGCGGCGCTTCCCGGTGGGCGCGTCCTTTGTATTGCCGCATCCCGCGCCCGCGCTTGCGGGCCATCTGGTGATTGTCACCGGCTCCGGTCGCCGCCTGCGCGATATTCACCTCGACCCCGTGGCGAACCTGGCAGCCGTGCTGGTCGATGCGGATGGACGAACGGGACGGCTGCATACCTCGCCGCGCCGCCTGTTCGAGCGCGTCACCAGCGAGTTCAACTCGCATCTCGCGGTCCACGACGATCAGATCGCCCGCACCGGCACGAACTTCCACGCGCTGATCCACGCCCAGCCGCCGCACCTGACCTACCTCAGCCATATTCCGGCGTATCGCGACCAGGCGCTGCTGAACCGGCGGCTGATACGCTGGGAGCCGGAGACGATCGTCAACCTGCCAGAAGGCATCGGCGTGCTCCCGTACAAGCTGCCGGGCTCGCCCGCGATGATGGAGGCCAATGTCGCAGGCTTGCGCGAGTATCGTATCGTGCTGTGGAGCAAGCACGGCGTGATGGCCCGGTCGGACATCTCGGTGACGCGCGCCGCCGACCGGATCGAATATGCCGAAACCGCCGCGCTGTACGAGTATATGAATCTGGTCAACGGCAACCAGGCCGAGGGTTTAACGCAGGATGAGCTGCGTGAGGTGGTCCGGGCCTTCAATGTGCCGACCACGCTGGTGTAATCCTATGAGCGAAACAGCGAATTTCCTCGCCGTCGATCTTGGCGCCTCCAGCGGGCGGGTCATGCTCGGTCGGTGGGTGGGTGCCCACGGAGCGCAGCGCTTCGACCTGCACGAGCTTCACCGCTTTCCAAACGGCGCCGTCGAGGAGCAGGGCCACCTCCACTGGGACGCGGCCCGGCTCTGGCGCGAGATCAAGACGGGCATCCAGGCGTATGCTGCCCAGCATGATGCGCCACTGGCCGGGATCGGCATCGATACCTGGGCGGTGGACTTTGCCCTGCTGGATGCGGCAGGCTGCGTGCTTGGCAATCCGTACCACTACCGCGACCGCCGCACCGCTGGCGTGGCGCGACAGGTCGATCGGCAGGTGCCGCCGCAGCGCGTGTATGCGCTCACCGGCATTCAGCGTCTGCCCTTCAACACGCTCTACCAGCTTGCCAGCATGCAGCGCAGCAACGATCCGCAGCTTGCCGCCGCCGAGACGCTGCTGCTGATCCCGGACCTGTTCCACTACTGGCTGACCGGGCGCAAGGTGGCTGAGTACACCAACGCGACGACCACGCAGTTCTTTGATGCGCGGGAGCGCCGCTGGGCGACCGATCTGCTCCACGAGCTCAGCCTGCCTGTCGGCATCCTGCCGCCGATTGTCACGCCGGGTACGGTGCTGGGCAACATGCTGCCCGATGTGCGCGCTGAGGTGGGGCTGCGCCACGACACGCCGGTGATCGCCACGGCGACCCATGATACCGCGAGCGCGGTTGCCGCCGTGCCAGGGCTGGATGATCGCAGCGCCTATATCAGCAGCGGAACGTGGAGCTTGGTCGGCGTCGAAACGACCGCGCCGATCCTGAGCGAAGAGGCGCGGCTGCTCAACTTCACCAACGAGGGCGGCGTGGCGGGGACCATTCGCTTCCTTAAAAACGTTGGGGGCTTGTGGCTGCTTCAAGAGTGCCAGCGCCAGTGGCAGCACGAGGGCCATGCCTACACCTGGGCCGACCTCGTCGCGCTCGCCGAGGGAACGCCGCCGCTGCGCAGCCTGGTCGATCCCGACGCGCCAGCCTTTTTGAATCCTGGTGATATGCCGGAGGCGATTCGCGCCTACTGCCGCAGGACGCGCCAGCCAGAGCCGGAGAGCGTTGGGGCGCTGGTGCGCTGCTGCCTGGAAAGTCTAGCCCTCAAATATCGCTGGGTGGTGGAGCAAATGGAGGCGCTGACCGCACGGCGGATCGCGACGATTCGGATCGTGGGCGGGGGCAGCCAGAACACGCTGCTATGCCAACTGACCGCCGATGCCTGCCGCCGCCCGGTGGTGGCCGGGCCAGTCGAGGCGACCGCCCTGGGCAACATCCTGGTGCAGGCCGTCGCGCTTAAGCTGCTGCCGAGCATTGCGGCGGGTCGGGAGGCGGTGGCGGCTTCCGTGGCGCAGGCGATCTACGAGCCGCGAGCCTCCGAAGACTGGGATGCGGCCTTTGTGGGCTTCGAGGGGCTGGTGGCAATCGCTCAAGAATCGTAGCGAGCGCGACCGCGCGCGTGCTCCGCGCCGCTGCGCGCCGGTGCTACTCCTCCGGTCGGACGGGTATCGCGGCCCAGTCGCCCACCACGGTGGTCCACGGGCGCACCCGCCAGCGGATCACAAGGCCGTTGCGCACATAGGGATCACCTGCGGCGAAGCGCTCCGCCACCGCTGGCGAGTCGCCCTGAAAAAGTAAGATCGCGCCATCGACCGGATCGGCCAGCGCGCCACCGAGAAGCAGCTCGCCCCGCGCGTGTGCCTGCCAGGCGAGCGTCAGATGCTCTGCCCGAAATGCATCCCGCCGTGCCAGGTAGTCTGGGGCAACGTCATACAACAACAGGTAGTGCATAGTCTCTCCTGCGCGATGGGGGATCTGCCGCAGTAGGTCGCGCCCTTCCCCAGATGAAGATCATGCAGCGGGGGCCGGTGCCGCGCCATCCCCCACAATCTGGCACGGCCCCCCGATCATAGCATACCGTGGCGCTCCTGTCCGCTGGTGCCGCGAGGACACGCCCGACGAGCTTTCAGAGGATACGATCGTAATCACAAGCATCACGCGGGAAGCGTGGCGCTGACGGCATAGCAGTTGCTGCATGTGGATCGCGACAGGCATAGGAGGGATACGATGAGCGACAAACCCCTCTTCCAAAACACGGACGAGCAAGAGGCGATCTATGCCCCGGAGCAACTGCCCGAAGGAAGCGCGCAGAAAACTGCCGCCGAGGTCGAAGCGCGAGATTCTGCGAATGCTGTGGGCGGCGGGGTCGTGCCGGTGCCAGCGGCAGGCGTGATGGGCGCTGGCGTGGCGGGCGGCGCAAGTGGGACGGGAACGCCGACCGGCGGAGCGGCACCCGCAGTTGGCGCCGCAGCCCTGGCGAACGAAACCGAGGCCACGAATACCGACGACCGTTCGTGAACACATGATGCTCGCGACCGAGCCGTCGATCAGGTAGGGAATCTGCAACGCTTCCGGCGAGGCGCGCGACCAGAAGCGTGTTCCGCAGGCTCGTCGATCATCCGCCCGCTCCTCGCGCACCAGCGGGCTATACTCGCGTGCGGCTAGCCGCGCGCGACTCACCATCGCAGCGCTGATCGATGGTCGTGCTACGCCGCCACACCCCACCGCGCGCATGGCATGACCCTTCGATTTCCTCGTGCAACATCACGCAACCTTTGCGGGAAA
>DASUTC010000065.1 GCA_036374795.1 Herpetosiphonaceae bacterium | reverse complement strand
GCCCTCCAGCTCCAGCGATTCGGGCCGTAGCTCGAAGATCAGCGCGCGCATCTCGGTCAGGCCAGCCTCGGCCAGCGACAGGACATAATCCAGCGGCTCGGCCAGCCGACTCGGATCGCGGTCGAGCAGCGTGCGGGCGGTGCGCGCGCCCAGCGCGATGCCGTAGAGCGCCTGCGAAACCGAGTCGTGCAGCTCGCGGGCAAGGCGCTGCCGCTCCATCAGCGCGGCTAGCCCCTGCGCCTGCTCGAAGAGCTTGGCATTCTCGATCGCGACCGCCGCCTGGTTGGCGATTGCCAGTGCCAGACGCCCATGCCGTGGCGTGAAATGATCGGGCACATTATGCGACACCACCAGCACGCCGATCACGCGCTCTTTGAGCAGCAGCGGCACGCCCATCCACGAGCGAATGTAGCTCAGCTCGGCGTAGAGCTGCTGGCCCATGATGCTCTGATAGAAGCGTGCCAGCGGCGTATCGGCGCGCGTGTCGGCGATGATCACGGGCTCTCCGGCGCGGAGCGCTTCCCAGAGCATGCCGATTCGGTCCAGCGGGTAGCTAAAGGGCACCACCGTATTCTCCGCGATTGGCCGACGATAGTCCTGCACCACCAGCCGATCGTTTTCGACGATATAGATCGTCGCGGCGGTATAGTCGACTACCTTCTGGAGCTGGTCGAGGATCAGGCCCAGCAGCGGCTTGAGCTCCAGCGTCGAGGCGACGTTATGCGATACCTCAAGCAGCGTGGATAGCTCGTGCGTGCGCTCTGCAACGCCCTGCTCAAGCGTCTCGTAGGCCTGAACGCGCTCGGTAATGTCCTCGAAGACGACCGCCACCTCGCGAGTCGTGCCCGCCGCGTCTTTGATCGGATAGACCACGCTCTGCACCCAGCGCGGGCGTCCGTCGCGGATGCTGGGCACCTGCGCCGGATCGTAGCGCATCGCGGGCACGGTCGTCGTCTCGCCGGCAAAGCCGCGCTGGATGTAGGGCAGCAGACCGGCGGCGGCGAGCTGCTGGTCGCGCAGGATGTTGAAGCCGTTGATCTGCTCCACCAGGGCAAAGCCCCACAGTTCCAGAAAGGCGCGGTTGGCGTGGAGATGCTCGCCGTCGGGCGTGAAGAGCTGAAGCGCGTACGGCGATTGCTCGAACATGGTGCGAAAGCGCGTCTCCGAGTCGCGCAGCCGCTGCTGGCTGGCCTGCATGTGGGCCATCAGCCGAGCGTAGCTGTCGATCATGCGGCGGCACTCGTCGGTCGTCGCGTGCTGCTCAAGCGGCAGATCCAGCGCGGCATCGGGATCGCGGCTGATGCGCTCGAACAGCTCGATCAGCCGACGATTGTTTCTATCGTTGATCCAGAGCGACAGGAGCAGCGCCGCCAGCAGGGCGAAGATCAGGCCGATGCCAGGCAGCATGCCGCTCTGCCCGCTGTCGCCGACGGCAGAAACCAGCAGCAGCGCGCCGCCGATGCCAACCAGCCCCAGCGCAGCGCCAAGCCGCGCCGCGGTGCTGTCGAGGAGCGTGGGGCGGGCGGTAGCGCGGGACGATTGTGTTTTACTATTCATGGAGGATCAGGAACCCAGCAAAAGGAACAAGCGAACACAGGAACAAGCCCAGAACAACGTACCAAGAACCAATATGCCGTCAGACAATGCGGGTGCCCTCCGGGCATGGCACCCCGGCCCGGGGTGATAGCCTGAACGCGAAACTAGCCCGTTTGATCGACGGAGACAAGCCCGATCCGCACGGCGTAGAGCGCGGCCTGGGTGCGGCTTTGCACGCCGAGCTTGCCCAGGATATTGCTGACATGCGTTTTAACGGTCTTCTCGCCGATGTGCAGCGTGCGCGCGATCTCTTTGTTGGCCTGTCCGACCGCCATCAGGCGCAGCACCTCGGTTTCGCGCTCGGTCAGCACTTCGGGACTGTCGGGAGCGTTGACCTCGCGCATCAGCCGTGCGGCAGCCTTGGGCGAGAGCTGAACCTGGCCCGCCGCCGCCGCCTTGATCGCGTCGCGCAGCTCGTTGGCTTCGGTATCTTTGAGCAGGTAGCCGATCGCTCCGGCACGGATCGCGCCGATCACCTTGTCGTCTTCCAGCACGCTGGTCAGCGCCAGCACCTCGGTATCGGGCAGCTCACGGCGGATCATGCCCGTAGCGGTAATGCCGTCCATAACCGGCATCAGCAGATCCATCAGCACCACATCGGGCTGAAGCTGCCGCGCCAGATCCACGGCCTCGGCACCGTTGGCCGCCTCGCCCACCACATCTAGCTCCGGGTCGAGGCCTAAAAACATACGCAGCCCTTGCCGGACCACACTGTGGTCGTCGGCGATCACAATCCGAATGGTCATACAGGCTCCGTCTTTGGATGGAGATTTGTCTCTGTCGAAGGTCTGAGCGCGCGTGCATCATCGGCTGGGCGCAGATGATTCCGATTGGGCGATACACTCGCTGAATATGAGTATTGTAGCATATCTATGAGGCTTTACCGGAGCGGAAAGCGGGCGATAGCGTCTCTGCCGTGATGGTGGATCTGGAGCTGCTCCATGATTAAGCTGCTGCTGGTAGATGATCAACCATCGGTGCGCATGGGCTTGCGCATGCGCCTGGCGCTCGAGCCGGATGTCGCGGTTGTCGGCGAGGCGGGCGACGGAGAAGCTGCGATCACGCTCGCGCGGACGCTGCATCCTGACGTGATCGTGATGGATGTGAAAATGCCGCACATGGACGGGATTGTCACTACGGAGGCGCTGCGGGCGGCAGTGCCGTACAGCAGCGTGGTCATCCTCAGCCTGTACGACGACGCGATCACTCGTGCCCGCGCAGAGGCCGCAGGCGCGTCGGCGTTTATCCAGAAGCAGGGGCCGATGGATGTGCTGCTGGCGGCGATCCGGCAGATCATGCCTCAGTCGTCCACCTAGCCGTGCCGAACGCGCTCTGCGACCGGGGATTAACGCTGGCGGCACGTCTCGCCGCGCAAAACGTGCCGCGTCGATGGGATCGTTAGTCGGCGCTGGCTGCGCCTGGCTGTCCCTGGCTCAGGCCGCCGCTTGCCAGGAAGCTCTCGACGAGCAGCAGGCCCGAATCGCCTGCGCGCCGCACCATGCCCAGCAGTGTCTCCATGCTCGACACCTCTTCGAGCTGCTCGTTGACGAACCATTCCAGAAAATGCTTCATGATATGGTTTTTCTGGTTGATCGCCAGATCGACCAGCCCGTTGATCTGCTCGGTGACTTTCATCTCCCAGTTGAGCGATAGCCGCACCGCCTCTTCGGCGGACGCGAAGTTGCACTGCGGCGCGGGGATCGGTGGAATCTCAAGGCGTCCGCCCGAATCGACGACGAACTTGACGAAGCGCATCGCATGATCGCGCTCTTCGGTCGCCTGGGTGTAGAAGTGCCGGGCGAAGATCGGCAGGTTGTCGCTGTCGAAGTAGGCCGCGATGGCGACGTACTGTAACGACGCTCCAAACTCGTTGCCGATCTGCTCGTTCAGGGCGGCGTTCAACTCCGGGCTAATCAGCATACAATGCTCCTTTGTTTCATAGTAGTCATGATGATCGCATTGTATAGCGTTACCGCAACCTGCGCCACGTCGCAGCGACTCGCCGCGCGACCTCCACACAAGACCTCCGGACTCCAGAGATTCGCCTCAGGAGAGCGCTACCGTTGGCATAGCTTTGTGGTCTGCGTACCAGAGGTTTTGGCTTGAATCGCTTCTCCACCTACGTCGATCGCCGGGGGCGATCGGACTTTTGCTCCTCGCCTGATCGTGGGCAGCGCGTTCATCCTGCATGGTTTGCCAAAGCTTCAACAACCGTTTGCCTGGGCGCTTCTCGGTGGATACGCTGCTCTTTTGCAGGCAGGCGCGCCTGCTGCGTCAGCCTCAAGATTAACTCGCCGGGCAGACCACGCTCCACCGCACGGGCGATGGAGCGCGCTTGCGGCGATCTGCTGATGCGTTTACTGCGGCGGTCGGCGCATAAACTTGCGCACCTCCTCGCGGAACTCGCGCAGCTCCTTCAGCTCGGCCTCGACCTCGGCCAGCTTGGCCCGCGCGCCGCGCTCGCCCGCGATCTCGGTCTGTCTGCTCTCAAGCTCCTGCATCTGCCTGCGCAGCCCGGCGATCTCCTCGTTGCGCTCCGTCAGCCGCCGCTCGGTATCCGCCAGCTTGGTGGTGAGCGGCACGACCTCATCGAGCGTGGTCTTCTGCTCCTCGATGCGGCTCTGCAATGTTTGCAGCTCGGTATCGCGCGCTCTGAGCCGCTCCGACAGCGATGTCACCTGGGCGCGCAGCTCGCTCGACGGATCGGCGCTGGCGACCGAGTAGTAGCGCACCTGGCCGTTTTCCTCGTAGAGCGTCACGGCAGAGCCGGGCCGGATCTGACGGAAGAAGCCGGGCAGCGTCGAGACGATGTTGGGCGTGTCGCTCGGATCGTAGGCCGCGCGCCGCACCTCGACACCGGCCTCTTTGAGCTGCGTCTCGGCGTTGTCGACCGATGTGTTGACCAGGCTGATGCCCTCGACGACCGAGGCGCGGCGCGTCAGGGGCGGCGTAAACGCTGGCTGGCTCGTGGACTCGCTCGTCAGTTGGGCTGCGGTGCGGGATTTGTTGGTAAAGCTGCGGATCAGCGCGCCGAGATCCTGGCCCTGCACCAGGCCAAGCACCTGGCGGAACTGCGAGCCCTGCACCGGCGATGCGCCCTGGAACGAGCGATCCTGGTTGAACTCGTCCACGGTGTAGCGACCGAAGAGATCGGGCAGCACCAGGCAGCAGAACTGCTCGATCAGCCGGTCGAAGAGCGAAATGAACGGAAACATCGAGAGCCAGTAGCCCATCGTCGGGAAGCTCTTGACATATTTGCGCTGCGAGAAGTTGCAGACCTTGTAGACCTGCTCCTCGCGAATGCTGATCGCGGCCAGATAGATGATGTCGTCCTCGTCGCACTGCGGGCATTTGACCAGGAAGTGATCGCACAGACAATCCTTGAGATATTGCAGAAAGCCGCCCAGCAGATCGGCGAAGGCTTCGAGCACGCCTTTGCGGTAGGCGGCCAGCACGTCGAGCCGGAAGCGAAATTCGGGATTGAATAGCTCGCCCGCGACGGTGGTGATCGTATTGCTGAGCTGGTTCAGCACATAGACGCGCTGCTCGCGGATGTTGCGGATGCCCGACGTGGAGGTGATCCCGACCGGGCTGACCTGGGTCGGCAGGAGGTAGCCGTCGATCGCACGCAGCGCGTCCATGCTGATCATGCGTACCGAGTAGTTGTTTTCCAGCGTCACCAGCAGCATCCGCTGCGGCGCGAACGGCTCAAGCCGGATCGTGGTGTTGGGCATCGGCACGCCATCGCCGAGCTGCTGCCCATTGGCGATGTTGAAGCCCTGGATCAGCTTGCGATTATTGCTGTCCGGCCCCGTCACGACAAAGAGCGTCTCGGTGCGGGCCTCCTCCGCCGCCGTAAAGATCGCGATGTCGTCGCTGCCGCTCAGCTCAAGCGGAAACTCGCGAATCGTGGTGCCGCCCGGCAGTTGGATCGCCCGCACCGCGTTGTAGGAGGTCGGCTGCGTATCGGTCGTGCGGAACGTGACGAAGGCGCGACCGTTGGCGCTGATCTCAAGGTGGCCGAAGGTATTGAACGCCTGGCCCGGCATCGGCTCCATGTTGGGATTGACGTTGTCGGGATTGATCTGGTACAGGCCAGCGCCGCGAAACTGGGTGCGCGTCGTGCCGTTGGGATCGGTGATCGTCTGCTTGCGCAGGCCGATTGCATAGACGTTGGTGCGATCGGCGGGCGTGGTGGCGAGCGTTACTAGCTTGACATCGCAGATCGTCACCATTGGTCGCCAGGTGATGCCTGTGCGTCCGATCTCGCCGACGCGGAAAAAGGTATTCTCGTCGCTCTTGGTCGCCGCGATCATGTAGATCAGCCTGCCGTCGGGCGAGAACGCCACGTCCTGAACCGCGCCGGTGCCGGTGTCGCTCTGGTTGTCGTCGATCTGCGCTCCGGCGATCGGGTTGATCCGCTCGATCAGCACGTTCTTGTTCACGTCGTAGCGGTTGATCGTGGTGTCGGGCTTGAGCGGATTGGAGCCGGGGCCGACGCTATAGACCTCCGCGCCGCCGGGACGCATGCGCAGCCGGACATGCTGGCTGCGTCCGAAGATCGTATCCATAGCCCGCTGGCTGATGCCCAGGTCGCGCAGCGGATAGTCGGGCAAGGGCCGCGCGTTGGCGAACATCGCGCAGAACGTCTCGCTCGTCAGCAGATCGCGCAGCCCGATGTAAAACTCCTCGATCAGCCGATGCTCGCGCGGCGAGAGGTAGATGTGCTGACCGGTCTGCTGGTTGACCGGCTGCGCGACCAGGTTGGTCAGCGCCGATAGCCGCTGGTAGGTCGGACCGGCAGGTTCCTTCTCTTCGTTGGGCGGCGGCTGAAGCTGCTCTTCGAGAAAATCCTGAATGGGCTTGATGCAATCGTTATAAAAATCCAGCAGCAGCGTTCCGGCCAGCAGCGCTTGCAGCTCATTGCGCGCCTTGGGATCGTATGGTGCAAGGCGATAGCTGCCGTCGCGCTCCAGAATCAGGCTGACCTCGCCGTTGCCTTTGTCGTCAAGGATCTTGAGATCGGGATTCTGCTCCATCAGGCGGCGAATCTCGCGCATCACCTGGAAGCGCGTGTCGCGCTCTACCAGGATGTCGTTGCCCTCACAGTCGATCGCGTAGCCCGTGTGGATCGTCACGTTGTTGCGGCGTCCGTTGTCGTCGTTGGGGCCGCAGGTCACGTTCAGCCCGCAGACGATGCCCCAGCCGTGCAGGTGCTTGTTGTGATGGCGCAGATCGCGCTCGGCGCAGAGTCGATCGATCGCATCCTGAACCGTCACGACATCTTGCAGGTCGCAGCTGGTGTTGTCGAAGCAGACATCCTCGGCGCAGATCGTCGTCAGCGACGGAAAATCGATGCGACAGTCCTGAATGCTGTCGGCTGTGAGCGCCTCGCCCTCGAAGTTGATCAGCGCCAGGCGGCAGTAGTGGTGCCGCACGCCGTGCGGCGGCTGCGGATCGGCGAACGGCCACTCCACGTTGGCGGTCGCGGTGCGCGCCGGGATCAGCCAGTAGTCGCCGGTGCGGAACGGCCCCGACAGATCGAACTTGATCTCAACGCCGTCCTCCAGCGCGATCCAGCCGCCGTTGCCAGCGGGCACAGACACCTCGATCGGGCCGGTGGTGCCGGGCATGTCCCAGCGCCGCACCTTGGGATGCTCGTCGAACGCCGTGAAGTCGACGGTGCCGCTGGCGGTAGCGGGATCGATCGTCAGCGTCTGGCCGATCGCGTTGGCAAGCTGCACCAGCGTGCCGGGGTCGCCCAGCAGCTCGCGATTGTCGTCGGTCAGCTCAACCCACTGGCCGGTAGCGAAGCCCAGGAAGCTATCGCGGCCCGCGCTGCTGATCGTCAGGTCGTCGCCGTTTTTGGCCGCCCACAAGCGCACGATCGAGCCGTTGTCGCGCGACCATTTGAAGGTAGGCTGTCCTGAGTCGCTATCGTTGTGGATCTCGACGCGGTAGAGCTGATTCTCCAGGCGGCGATAGCCAGCGCCCGGCTCGATGATGCACGGGCTGTCGCTTGGCTCGCTGACCTGGGCGCGCGCGCTGAGCTTGCCGCGCTCGGCGTCGATCAGGCTGGTCCATTCCTCAAACTCAGTCTCACAGGTCACGTCGGCGTTGGCGTCGCCGACGCGCAGCAGCTTGACCTGCCAGACGGTCCGGGTGCGCGTCGCGGTGTCGGGGCCGCCCAGCGCCACCTCGCGGATCGTCTCGTCCTCCAGCGCGGTGATGTGCCGCTGCCACACGTCGAGATAGACCAGATAGGTGCCGGGATCGCCCGGCGGCGTAGTGCCGGGCAGATCGGGCTGCTGTGTGAAAAGTACGGGCTGCGGGCCGTCGTTCTCGCACAGAATGCCGTCGACATAGATGCGGCCCTCAGAGATCGTCAGGTCGGTGCCGTCCTCGTTCACGCCGATCGCAAAGCCGCCGCCGATCTTCGGCACGCCGCACAGCCCGATCACATCTCTGGCCTGGGTCTGATCGAGATAGGTCTGGATCTCGATCTGCTCGTTCCAGTCAGCATCTATCTGCACGCGGCCCTGCTGCATGCGCACGCTGCTGTAGTGCTTCTGAGATTTGAAGGTGGAGCGCGTGAAATCGCCTTTCATGAGTCCTCCCTAGTGCATGATCAAGGAACCTGTGCGGATGGATCATGCGCTGATCCAGGTCAAGAATAATGACGCTGTGGGGGATAGCCCCACACCCCGGCCTGAGGGCCTTCTGGACGCCCGCCAGAAGTGTCGATCGTCATCATCGACAGTAGCGTTTTTTGAGAACCGTGTATTGATCAGGTAAGGGCGTGATGATGATGTGCATTCATCGGGAAAATATCGGTAGGGGCGGACCGTCGGGTCGTCCCTACGATTCGATCCCGATTATTCTGTAAAGGATCATCATTACGCCCCGAATATTCGTGTTCCTACGATTGAATAATTGCATTATGAAATGAATTGCGATGAACGTATTTCGTATCGAATCTGGCGGGGCGTATGTCATACGCCCCTACGTCACAAACAAGATTCCGGCCTCAAGACCAAAGCGCAGGTATTCGTCGAGGTTGGCGCGCAGGTTGGCCTCGCGCTGCGGCTGCATCAAAAAATTGAAGACGCCCATCTCGGCCTCGTTCTCCGCGCCGGTGCGAATCTCGTCGGGGCAGAACCGACCAAGCTGCGCGTAGGCTGGCTGTCCGTACTGGCGCGCGGTGAAGCTTGGCCGCAGCCAGACCCGAATCGTGGCGGCGATCTGCTGTTTTTCGATGGGCGTCAGCGCTGAGTTGTCGATCAGGGCCGCGTCGATCGCCTGGCGGGTGGCGAGATCCGGCTGGCAGCGGTAGGGTTGCGGCACGCGCGAGCCGTCGGGCACGAACGAGAAGCGCACGCAGCCAAGCTGGCGGCGGTCGGCGATCACCGGATCGACGAAGATCACCTCCGAGGCGAGCGTGAGCGATTGGACATGGACCGCGCCGAAGATCGTCGTGCGCTCCAGCGTGGCGGGCGGTCCCGGCTGCGCGCCGGTATCGTCGGCGGCCAGCGCGGCCAGCTCGCTTTCCAGGCCCAGTTGCACGAAGGTGGTCGGGTCGGCGGGCGCGGCGCTGAAGATGATCGGCGTGTCGTCAGCGCCGGGCAGCACCAGCAGCCGATCGTCGACGCTGACGACGAACGTGCCGGTAAAGGCCGCGCCGGAATGCGCGTTCCGGATCGCGGTCTGCACGTGATCGCGAGCCTGCGGCACGGTCGTCGGGACCGCCGCGAGAACTGCGGGATGCGGCCCTTCGTCGCCGATCGTGACGTTGAGCGTGGGCGTGGCCGAGGTCAGCGTGGGAAACGGCGTGAGCGGCCTGCTGATCATGGCCTGCACCTGGCGCGCGGCATCGGTCAGGCGCAGCTCCGTCGCGGTCGGATCGGCGGCGGCGTTGGCGATCGTAACGCGGCTGCGCGTGCCCGGCAGCACGATCAGACGGTTGGCGGCCAGCGCGACGCGGGCGCTGGCAAAGGCCGGGCTGGCGTGCGCGGCCTGTAGCGCGGCCTGCAACTGATCGCGGGCCTGCGCGGGCGTGGTCGGGGCGGCGGCGAGCGTGACGGGGTGCGGGCCTTCGTCGCCGATGGTTACGTCGAGCGTGGGCGTGGCCGAGGTCAGCGCGAGCGCTGCGGGAAGACCGCCGCCGATCAGCGTGGGCAGCGGTCGCAGCGCGGGCGAGTCGATGATGCTGTCCTGGGCGCGCACCCAATCCATCGTCGCGGGCAGGCGCAGCGGCCCGACGATGCTGCGCTCGATCGTCAGCCGCAGCCGGTCATTGGCGGCGTCGACGACCACGCTGGGCCTGCCAGGCTCGGTAGGCTGCCCCGTCTCGTCGAGATGGCGGCCCGGCACCAGCGTGCAGTGGAGCAGATTCAGCTCCGGCAGGTTATCCTGCACGCGGATCTGGCCCGCGATCAGCAGCCCGTTGATCGTCAGCCGGGCCTGCCTGTCGCCGCCGCTGAGCGCGATGTCGCCGAGCAGCGTCGGGCGCTGCGTGTTGGCCGCCTGGATGATCAGCTCGGTGTCGGTCAGCGCGATCGTCAGATCCTCGGCGTAGGTGCGGCTATCGTCGATCTGGATCACCGTGCGCGGCGTCGCCGGATTCCAGATCGCCAGCGCCGCGCCGATCGTGTTAATGCCGGGCGACGGCACGCGGATCAGCGAGCCGAAGGCGCTGGGATCGGCGATCGGATCGACGCGGAAGGGCTGAGAGTCGCCCGGCTGCTGCGGTGGTCGGCGCCGCTCGTAGGGGCCGCCGCCGACGTTGCCGCTAAAGCCGTAGGCGTAGCTCACGCGCACGCCGCCCGGCGCGACACCGGCAGGAAACGCGATGCGGCCAAGCAGCGGATCGACCGCCACGGTGATCGCGCGGGCAACCGTAGTGCCGTCGCGGCGAGTGTACTCTTTGGTCGCGGGCGGCTCGCGCCAGTCGGCTAGATGGCAGATCAGAATCTCCTCCGGCGGCACGGGATCGGTCTGGCCCGGCAGGAAGATTTGCAGAACTTGCGGATCGGCAAAGTAGGCCAGTCGCGGCGGATCGCCGTCGACGAGCGCCTGACGCAGCGCCTCAAGCTCGGCGTAGAGCGGATAGCGCCGCAGCACGCCCGGCACGTTGATCTCGGCGGCGGTGCTGCCGATGTCCGTCTCGGTCTGCGGCTGGTTGAAGAGCGGCAGATCGTTGCCCAGCGAGCTGAAGCGGAAGCGGCCCGGCCCGTCGGCGGCGGCATCGGTCTTGAGCAGCGGAAACGCCTGAAGCCGCCACAGGAACAGCCCGATGTTCGGGATATTGTGCCTGCCGCGTCCACGGGCGATGCGGCGCACGTCGGCGGTGTGCGCGATCGTGTCGAAGGGCGTGTCGAGCAGCTCAAGCGCATCGATGTTGCGCAGATCGGGCGTGCGCACGTTCTGGAGCCGGATATGATTGACGTGCTGCGTGGTGGCGAGCAGCTGGAAGAACTCGACCGCCCGCGCGTTCCAGCCGGTGGTGTCGCGCGCCAGTTGCTCCAGCATCGTCGCGGTGCCTTTGCGCCGCCGGTAGCGCAGCGTGTTGGCGACCTGCGCGCGCTGGCTGAAGGTGGTGGTGCTGACCGGATGCAGGCCGCGCACGCGCAGCAGATCGCCGATGTAGGGCGCGACCCACTCGTCGCAGGTTTCGACGAACCAGTTATCATAGAGCCGCGCGATGTCGTCCTCGACCACCTGTAACTGCTCGGCGAGCACCGTCAGCAGCGCTTTGAGCGGCTCGCCCTGCTCGGCGTCGCGGATGCGATAGATCGCGGGCAGCAGCGGGTAGAGCTTATCGATCGGAGCGTCGGTCATCGTTTCATCTCCGTCAGGGCCACGCCGTCGCGGCTCAGCGTGAGCAGCTCAGCCGGTTTGGGCGTCGGCTGGAGCGCTGTCGGGTCCCAGGTTGCCGTGCGCGCCGGTAGACGCTCGTTGAGCTTCTGCGCCTGCCCGACGAGGTAGAGCTTGTCCAGGTCGGCGGCCTCGACGCCCTCGACCGCCTGGATCGTCGCCAGCACTTCGCTTTTCGTCACCGCCTGGCCGAAGCCGCGCTGATCGAACGAGAAGGTCTGCTGAAGCGCGTCGGTGACGGCGGCCTTCACTTTGTCGGCCAGGTAGCCGCGCTCGATCAGCACTTTAGCCTCAAGGTTGAAGGCGATCGGCGTGTACGAGGCGATCGTCACCTGCTGGATCGGATCGCGGGCCAGATCGATCGCGTCCTTGAGATTGGTGAAGAGCGTCGACGCGACCGCGCCGCCATCTGCCGCCGCGACGGTCAGATAGATCAGCCGGTGCTCACCCGACCAGAGCCAGGTCGCCTGGGCTTTGCCGATGCCGGCGAAGGCCCGCGCAAAATCCTCGAAGTCTTGCAGCGAGACGATCCGGCCCAGCGTCAGCACCGTCAGCGGCGCGTTCTCTCTGGCCTTGTCGCGGGTTTCGGGATCTTCCGCGCCGCTGGGAGCCAGCGGATTGGTCACGCCTTTGACGCCGAGCGGACGAGTCATCAGCAGGCTGAGCTGCCCGGCTTTGACCATGCCCGCCAGCCCGGTGCCCACCCGGTAGGTCGCGGTGATATTTTCGGTGCCGCTTGGCAGCCGCGCGCCGGAGATGCCGTCGCCGAACTGCACAGTCGTCTTGGCGGCGTCGTCGGTGCGCGTGATGTAGGCTCGATCGCGGGGCGCGAGGCCATACAGCGCGGCGACCTCGTCCCAGGCAATATCGTTGACGCGCACCTCAAGCGTGCTGGCGGAGCCGGTGGTCGTCGCCGCCGAGACGTAGGTCAGCGGCGATTGCTTGAGCACGAACTTCTGGAGCGGCTGCGCGGCATCGCCGCTGCCGAGCACCTCTTTTTTTGTCTCGCCGTGCGTGCTGAGCGCGACGTTCGCGTTGATCGTCAGCGTCTCGCGCAGGTAGCTCCACTGAAGGCCGGTGGTGAAGATCAGCGTGGTGTAGCCCTGGTAGTGGATAATCTCTTTGAGCACCAGCACCTCGCTGCGCAGCACGCCGGGCGCGTCGGCCTGCTCGCCGCTGACGATCACGGTCTGGCCCGCGCTGAGTCCCAGCACCATCGTGTCGAGCAGCAGCGCGGTCGCGCCTTTGCCGACCGGCTCCTCGATCGGCAGCGGCTCTAGCGGCAGCGTCTCGCTCTGCACATAGGCCGTGGTCTTGCGCACGCGAAAGTCCTGTGGCTTGTCGGTGGTGGTGTTCAGAAGCACCGCGCCGCTGGGCTTCCGCAGCGCCAGACCGGTGGTCCGCCCGCTCATGCCGTAGTCGGCCAGCGACACCTCGGCTACCTCGGCGATGCGGTAAGGTGTCGGGCCGATCTTGGTGCTGGCGAAGATCGCCCAGCTATTGCGCACGACATCAGGCAGGCTGCGCTCCAGATACACATCGAATTTGTCGCTCTTGGTGTAGTAGTCGCTATCGCTCTTCGAGGTGGTCCAGATCGAGCGACCGCTGCCGGAGTCCCAGTCGGGATCGATGAACGTGATCGTGATCACCGGATCTTTTTGCGCCTGCGCCTTGTCGGCGATGCCCTTGTCGATCACGCTGGCTAACGATTCGGCAGCCTGGCTCAGCGCGGCGATGCCGCTCGTTTTCTGGCTTGGCTTGGGCAGGCTGTCGTAGAGCGGCGCGTTGTGGCCGAAGAAGCCCGCGCGCGTGCGGAAGGCCAGCACGTTCGAGGCCGTAACTGCGGTCAAATTCTTGACATAATCCAGCAGCTCATCGGCGCTCCAACGATTGGCGGCCAGGAACGTGGCAAGATCGCGCTCGCGCCAGCGCCGTTGCAGCACGTTGGTCTTGATATTGGCCTCGGTCAGCGGCAGCGGCTTGAAGTCGGGCGTGCCCCCGGTGTTGACGGGCGGATCGTAGGTCAGCGTGGGCGATATGGCGGGCAGCGGCTCGGCTTTCACCGGCGCTGGAACATCCAGATCGAGCCGCGTTCGCGTCTGGTCGGTTTCGACCTCGACCGCTTTGATCGCGACCGGCAGCGCGTCGCTGCCGACCGTCACCAGCAGCAGATCGCCCGCCTTGAGGTTGGTCTGCGTGCCGCTGATGTAGAGCCGCTGCGCCGGGATCTGCTTGTTGTCGCCCGCGATCAGGTACAGCACGCCCTTGACGATCGTCAACTGCTGCGGCTGCGTCAGCCGTGGCTGGATCTTGTTCCAGGCGGTGTATGCCGTGAGCGGCGCGATCGTCTCGAAGGTCTGCGGCAGCTCGCCGGGGCCGGGCAGGCTTTGCACCTTGGTGCCGACCTCGATCGTGGCGGTGCCGGGCGAGCCGGGCGCGTCCTCCAGCGTGAAGGCGAGATAGGTGCTGGCGGCAACGCCCGGATTCAGCTCGTAGCCGACCTTGCGGGCCAGCTCAAGGATCGAGCGGCGCTCCGTGGCGGTGCGCAGAAAGCCCTCGTTGGCGATGCGCTCCTGGTAAAACGTGAGCACGTCCAGCATCGTGGCGCAGGCATCGATCAGCGCGATCGACGGATCGGCGTCGTCGCGGGCGGTGAGCCTGTCGAGCGCCTGCTGGCCCGCGAGCGCGCTCTGCATCGTCTGCTTGAAGGTGCCGTGTGTGCCCACCCGGTAGGCCAGCGCGGACAGCCCCGGTCGATTGTCCAGCGCGGCGGGCGTCAGCGCGGTAACGCCTTCGCAGCAGCCGCAGGGATCGAGTGGTGGAGTGCTCATAGGCCGCCCCCGGTCTGAATCTCTAGCTTGCCGTTTTCGGGAAAATTGGGATCGTTGTCGAGCCGCGCGACCTCGATCGGGCCGAGCGCGAGCACGCCGTTTTCGATCTCCTGATTGGCCGTCTTACCCCAGCGCTGGAAGCGCAGCACGTCCACCGAGGCAACGCCCGTGACGCGCATCGCGGCCTCGTAGATCTGGCTCAGGTAGACCGCCTGGCCGAAGGTGAAGTTGTCGGGGTGGAAGAAGCCGCGCTGGCCGCCGGGCGCTGTCGTGCTGCTGAGCGCGATCAGCAGCGCCTCTTTGACGCTGCTGCGGAAGTAGCCCGGCTTGACGCAGACCGACAGCAGCAGGTCGAGCGGCACGAAGAGCGGCGACGCGATCTCAAGGTCGTACCCGGCGATGCGGTAGCGCTCAAGGTGGGCGCGAATCTCGTCTTTGAAGGCGGGATCGACCGGCTGGCCGCCCTTGCGGTCGATCGTGACGAAGACCGTGTACCAGCTACCGGTCCAGCGAATCCTGGCGACCGCCTGCTGCACGTCGGGGTGGCGGCGCGCAACCTCGGCGTAGTCGGCCTCGGTGACGGCGCGCTCCTGGGTGCGGAACGCCTGCGGCGCGTAGAGCCGGACCTGCTCAAGCAGCTCAGGATCGGTGCCGCCGACCGCCGGAAGCGGGTTGCGGACGCTGGCAATGCCGCTGCCGGTCTTGACGATTCGCCCGATCGCGCTGCTGCCGACGTTGCCCGCCGTGCCGTTGCCGATCCGGTAGGTCGCGGTGAAGCTCGCGCCGGGCGCGGGCGCTCGGCCAAGCACGCCATCGCCGAAGCGCAGATGCGCCAGGCCGTCGCTCTCCATCTCGACCACGAACTCGGTGCGGAAGCTGTCGCTGCCCAGCAGATCGAACTGCGGCAGCCACGGGCGATCCTCGCCGCGCAGCCGGACGCGCGGACGGGCTTTGCGCACGTCCCAGCGTAGCGCGGCACTCGCCGATCCAAGATCGAGCGGCCCCTCGTAGGTCAGACCGCCGCGGGCCAGGCGCGGGCGGTAGGGCGTTTGCTGCGGCGCGCGATCCGGCACCAGGGCTTCGTCGGTGATGGTGCGGCCATGATCGGCCAGCGCGATGTTGCCGCGCGCGACGCTGACATCCGGGATCAGCCGGTTGCCGCTGCGGTCGCTGACCTCGGCGGAGATGCACAGCGGAAACGGCAGCGCGTCGGCTTGGCTCCACGCGATCTCGACGATCGCGGTGTTGTGCAGAATGTCGGCGGTGGGCTGTACCTGCGTCAGCCGCACCACATGGCGATGACTCGGATCGGCGTCGGCCTCGGCTCCGGTCGTCGGGCTTTTGATCTCCTCGAACAGCAGGAAGTCGCCGACCTGAAGCTGGAGCGGCGTCTCCGGCTTGTCGCGCAGCGTCGCGCACGTGGCACCGCGCGGCAGGCAGCAGCCGGTATCGTCCCAGGTGTAGAAGTTGATCTCGTTGTGGGCGGCGCTCAGCCGCACGGCGGTTCTGGTTTCAAAGACCAGCGGACGCTCGGCCAGCGTCTCCTGGAGCTTGGTCGGCGCGACGATCGGGTTATCGTCCGCGCCACGGGTCAGCAGCACGCGGCCCGTCTCCAGATTCTCGCCGTCGGCGTCGCCGCCCGCGTGGACCTCGAAGTAGACCCAGGCGCGAGCGTTGCAGCCATCGTGCATGACATAATCGAGCAGCCGGGCATGGCGGCGAATCGAGGTGCGGCGGCGGGCGGTGCCCAGGTAGGCCTCGGTCGCGACGGCATCCTGAAAGTAGCTCAGGTGATCGCCCGCGTAGGCCAGCAGCTCCACCAGCGCGACGTGCATATCGGCGGCGTTGCGCTCCTGCCACTGGGGCAGCAGCACGCTCATGCGGTCGAGCATCAGGCGGCGGAAGCTGGTGTAGTCCTTCGCCAGGTAATCGATCTCCGGCTCCGGCGGCGGCTCGGTCGGGCACTCCTGGTCGGGCGCACAGTCGAACTCGCTCGGACAATCGACCTTGAACGAGAACTCAATCGCCGAAAGCTGCGGATCGAAGCCACCGGGCGGCGCGGCGTTGTTCGGCCCCTGCACCAGGCGCAGCGTGTAGGTCGAGAAGTCGCCCGGCTGGTCGACGGTGACGGTCAGCACGTCGGCGTCGGCGCTGACGGCTGTCACCAGCACGTTGGTGATCCGCACGCCGCCCTCGATCTGCACGTTGTTGGGCGTCAGCGCGGGCGCGGGCGCGGGCGGCACCGGGTCGGTGGGCGTGCCCGGCAGGTTGTGGATCAAGACAACCGTGAGCGTTTTCTGATCGGGGCCGACCTCCAGAAAGTCGATGCCGTTGATCGTCGGCGTGAGCGGCGTGCCGTCGTGCGCGCGGGGCGCGCGCACGAGATCGCGGCGGGTCTGGTTGTTGCAGCGGTATTGCGTACTCATGGCACGGCTCGCTGGAACTGCGCGACCTGGCGCTGCTGGGTGCGGCGCACGATATACTGCACCAGCACCTCAAGCGTCGAGTCGACGTTTGTCACCTGGACGGCCTCGACCTGGATCAGATCGCCGAGCCACTGCTGGAGCGCGCCCTGCACGCTGGCCTGGGTCGCCGTCGCCAGCACGTCGCTGTTGGGCGCGAAGACCAGTTGCAGCAGGCCGCTGCCGAAGGTCGGGCGATTGACGCGCTCGCCGGGCGAGGTGAACAAGACCTGCTCGATCAGATCGCGGATATGCTCGTCCTGGGTGGTGTCGGCGGTATGGCCGCGCCGGTCGATATGAAACGGATAATCGATCTGCATCACGTACCTCGCACGCGCACCTGGGTTACTAAAATATTCACGCCCGTGCCGTTGGGCGCGCAGATCGCCTGGCTATCCTGCAACAGCACCGGCACGCCGCCAGCCCGCACACGTGTCGCGCCCACAACCCACTGGGCGGTGACGCACGGGCTGGGCGCTCCGCTCACGTTGAACGGGCAGCCCGCCACAGTGTAGGTCGTGGTCTGGGTGACGATCGGCTGTCCGCCGACGCGCACGCGCGGATTGGGAGCCGTCGGCATCGCCTGTCCGCCGTGGAAGCAGATCACGGTCGCGCCGAGATGCAGCAGAAAACCAGGCATTAGATCACCTCCAGTGCGCCGTTGTTGATCGAGACTTGCGGGCCGGTCATCTTGATCGTGCCGCCCTGGCCGGTGGTGATCTCGACGCCCAGCGCGGAGAGCACGATCTTCTGGCCGCTCGACGTCTCAAGCGTAATCCCGCCGATGCCGGGCGTGTCGTCGAGGATGATGCTGTGGCCGCCCTCGGTCTTGAGCAAGACTTTTTTGTACGGCGGCGCGAGCAGGATCGGCGGCGCCTCCGCGACGGAGCCCCACCAGCAGCCGGACCAGATCGGGTAGTCGGGATCGCCGTGCTCGAACTCGATCCAGACGCCAGCGCCGACCTTCGGCAGGGCGAAAAAGCCCATGCCGCTGCCGGCGAAGGGCAGACAGGGCATGGCCCAGCCGCTCTCAAGATCGCCCATCACGTCGGGAACGCGCGCCCGAATCCGCCCGATCATCAGCGGGTCCTGGTTGTCGGTGACGACGCCGCGATATTTGCCGTAGAAGTTGGTTGTCATGGCCGTACCACCGGCAGCAGCGCGCCGGTCCCCTCTCTGCTGATCGTAAAGCTCTGCGTGTAGCGATCACGCTGGATCTGATGTGTGACGCGCCGCACGTAGTAGTTGCCGTTGTAGGTAAAGCCAGCGCCGCGCACGCCCACGAGCTTGCGCGCCCGCAGGATGCTGCCGTAGCGCACGGTTTCGACCTCGCCCTGGCCGGTCACGGAGTCGGGCGAGCGCGTGGCGGCGGCGATCGACGCGGTCGCGGCCTGCGCCGGGTTCTGGTTGGCCGTCTCGCGCAGCAGCACGGTGCGACGGGCCGGAGTCGGCGAAGGCACCAGCGGCGGAATGCGCAGCGACGGCAGCGATGGGATCGGGATGCTGATCTTGGTGATCGGCTCGACCACGCTGCTCTCGGTGCTGACGGGCGCGAGCGCGTCCTGGGAGAAGCTGAGCGACTCGACGTTGGTCGCCGGTCCCATGTTCATCGTCAGCGCGGGCTGCGGCAGGCTCAGGCGATTCTCCGGCCCCCAGTAGGCCGTGTTGACGCCAAAGGTCAGCGGCTCGATGTAGAACACAAAGCCGTTGCGCTCGGCCATGCGCTGAATGAATCGCAGATCGGTTTCCTGCTGGCGCGGAATCCGCTGCAACATGATCGGCACGTCGGTGGTGGGCGTGGCCTGCGGGATCAGGCCATACTGCGCGTACTGCGCGATCAGCCGCATGACGATCACGAAATCGGGCTGGTTATCGTATTTCTCGTTCTTCTCCTCAAGGTCGAGCATGAGGCTCACGTCTCTGCCGGTGACGGTCAGGGTGGACATGCCCGGCTCGTTGCTCGGCTGGAGCTGCTGGTGGGTGATGATCCCGTCGATCAGCACCTCAGGCGTAACGCCTAGCAGCACGCCGATGATCACGCGGTTGAAGGGATTGAAGGTGCCGTCGAGCAGCAGGCCGTAGTCGACGATGCGATCTTTGCTGAGCGTAAAGGTCATCTGGAAGCCGTCGCCCTGCTCGGCATCGTTGGTCACTTCGATGCGGGTCAGCGCGCTGGTGACAGCGTAGGATGCGGGCAGCGGCACGGTGCCGCCCACGAGCAAGATGATGCGGATGCCAAGTTGGCTGGCTAGCATGATGGCCTCTTGGTAGCGCTAACAGATGCACAGACGGACGAGAAACGATACATTCCCGCGAACGATGCTCCGGCCTCAGAATTGCGGCAGCGTGATCTTGATCGTCCGCCCGGTTTCGTCGGTCAGCTCGTCGGGATCGAGCGTGATATTGGCGTCGCAGACCCGCCAGAACTGCAAGGGATCGCCCAGGAAGCGCGCGGTGATGTTGTCGAGCCGCTCGCCCTGCGTCACCGTATGCTCGACCAGCGTCGTCTGGCCGTCGGCGGGCGGGATGAAGCGGCGGCGCTTGTAGGCGATCACGCGGGGCTTGCCGTCCGCGCCCGTGACCTCTTGCTTCACCGTCTCAAGGTTGTAGTAGCGGCTGCTCGGATCGAACATCGGTCAAGCTCCTTGTTGCGGGTTCCAAGTTTCAAGTTTCAAGTTTCAAGTCTCAAGTTCCAGATTCTCGGTTCCAGGTTCTCGGCTCTTGGCTCTTGGTTCTTATCCAATACTCACACTGCCTGAAACCGATCCCGCGATCGTGCTGACGCCGCCGATCGTCGCCATGACCTCTTTCGCGATCTGGTGAGCCATGAACAGCGCACCGCCCACGCTCAGCAGGCCAAGATCCTGATAGGTCAGCACGCGCAGGTCGAGCCGAACTTTGGCGCGGATCGGGTTCAGATCGGGATCGTACGCCTCCTCGGTGATCGTGAACTGCGTCAGGCGCACCGGCAGTGTTCGCGCCGGTCCCCAGATGAAGAGCGTCAGCGGTGCTTCGGCGGGGATGACCTCGATGATGCCGATGGCGGCGAGCACCTCGTTGGCGATCGTCAGCGCGGACTTGGGATACAGCAGCATCTCAAGCGAGGCCAGCGTCGGGTACAGCCCCAGCGCTGTGGCGGGAAACTGCGCGCGCTCCAGTTGGTCGGTCGCGTCGATCTCGACCTCTAGCGAGATCTTTTCTTCGGGCGGGCCGGTCAGGCGCAGCGCCTCGCCGCGATCGGCGTTGCCGCCGGGCGTGCGCGCGGTGATCGTGCGCGACATCGTATCGGGGTTGTACTGGAACACGATCACGCTGGCGAGCGGGTTGAACGGATCGAGGCCGATGATCGCGCCTTTTTGCACTTGTGGCGAGCCGGGGAAGGTCGTCATGCGATGATCCCTTCATCAAACTGATTGCTCAAGCGTCTCACTCCGATTCCCTTCGCGATAGAAGGTAGGCTGCCGCGATGATGCCGCCGATCAGCACTGCCGCGCCGATGCCCAGCCCAACCGCGAGTCCGGTCGAAATCCCGCCGCCCGCGCGCTGGCCGCCTGCTCCGCCTGCGCTCGCCGGGCTGCCTCCCCGGCGCACGGCCCAGGCAAAATAGGCGTAGGAATCGGGATTCCTGACGGCGAGCGCGGCCTCGCGCGGGCGATCCGGGTTGTGGAGGTAGTACTCCGATGTGCAGTTGACGCTGCCGCGCTCGCAGGCGGCCAGCATGCCGCCCCGCGACGGACGCGCCGCGCTGGAGACGTGCGCGTACTCGTGGATCAGTGTGCGAAGCCAGTTGCGCGCGCCCAGCGCGTCGTGCTGGCTGAGGCCAGCCCCGCTGCATTCAGGTGGTGCCGCCTCGCTCTCGGCCTGGTTCAGGTACGCGCGATTATCCGAAACCGCGCCCGTATAATCGCCGCAGAACGCGATGATCGAGGGTTGCTCCAACTGGCTGGTCGATGACCATGCGCTGCGCCGGTTGTTGCGGCAGGCGGGATCGCAGGCGTCGTAGCAGTAGAACGTGACGCCGGTGCCGCGCATGATCGTCTGCATCTGCTCGAACTGGCTGCGGATCGCCAGGACGCGCGCGCTGTCGTCGGGCGTGATATGGAAATACTCGGTGAGCGGCCCGCTCACCGAGGCGGGCTGGTCCAGGCGCGTGAGCGCGTTGGAGACGATCGGGAAGGCGGCGGTGCGTAGCTGGCCGATCTCTTGGAGCATCCGATCGGTGCAGCAGTGACGATCGCCGCGCTCCTGGCAGGGCGACTCGGCGCTCTGCGTGAGCGCAGCCGGGGCGTCGGCTGCCGCCGTGGCTGCGGGGGCGCTTGCGGCAGCGCCCGCCTCCTGCCGCATCAGCTTGGGCGCGATCTTCCGCGCGGGCGTGAACATGCGGATCGCGGGCCGCGCCGGACGGAGCGCCGAGATCGGTCGCCCGCCGTGGCGCTTATGCTCGTCGTCGGCGCGCATCACGGCCTCGGCGGCGGCATCGGCCTCGTGCTCGCCGGGATCGTCGGTCTGGCCGATCTCCAGCGCTTGCTGCACGCCCACCTGCTCGCCGCGCTGCTGCACGACATGCGCCAGCTCGTGGGCCAGCAGGTGCCGCCCGGCCTCCGTCTGCGGCGCGTACTGTCCCGCGCGAAAGACGACATCGCGGCCCACGGCGTAGGCCAGCGCGTTGACGTCCTCCGCCGACTGGCTGGCCTGCGCGTCGGTGTGGATGCGCACATGGCCGAAATCGTGGCCGAAGCGCGACTCCATGAAGCTGCGCGTGTCGGCGTCGAGCGGCTGCCCCGGCGAGCGCAGCACATCATGCACCGCCGACGGCGCTTCCGCTGGCGTGGGCTGTGACGGGCTGCGTCCCGATGCTGCCAGACGCCGCCTGCGACATGCGGCGCACTCGCCGTCGGGGCCGGGCGTGCCGCCGCAGGCGCACTTGCGCTGCAAGATGCCCGTCGCCGTCGGAAGCGACGGTGCTGGCGCTGCGGGCTTTTGTTGAACCGCTGCTGTCTGCTGGCTCATAGACGTACCACTGTTTCGCGTTCAGGCCCTCACCCCCGGCGCTGTCGCGTCACTCCCTCTCCCGTTGCGACAGGCGAGGGGCGGGTGGAGCTGGTTGTTCTTTGTTCTGTTGTTTGGTTCTTGGTTCTCTTCTGCTCCCTTGTTCCTGTGTTCTTTCTTCTTTCCTACGGCGGCGTGACCAACAGCTCAAAGATCCGATTCGGGATGTTGCCGGTGAAGAACGCCTGAAAGAGCGCCTCGCGGCCTATGATATTCATGATGCGCTGCATCAGCGTGACGTAGGCGCCGTATCCCGATTGGGTGTTGGGCACGCCCGGAGCGCCAGGGCTGCCCTGCTGATTGGCTGGTGTCGCCTCGATCGCGATCAGCTCGGAGATGCCCTCCTCGAATGGTCGCCAGTACTGGATGTAGCGATCCGCGCCGAAGCGCTCGATGAAAGCCCGGCGCGTTCGCTCGCGCCCGCCGAGCAGATGCACCGCCTCGTGACGCGCCACCGCCTGAACTGCCGGCGTGCGCAGGTTGGAGCTAGGCGCGAGATAGAACATGTCGTCAGGCGGGAAGTAAAATCCCGGCTCCAGGCCAGCGAATGCGCGAAACGCGACCAGCGCCGTGGCGCGTCGCTCCTGCTCGGTGATGACGGCGGTCGCCGGAGGGGTGATACCCTGCTCCGTCCACAGGCTGCGCACATCGCGGTCAACCTCGGATGTGGGCCGCCCGTAGCCGCCAGCGACCAGCCATTGCAGTTGAAAGCGCTTGATCGAGTACTCGGCCAGATCGTTCAAGATCCTGGCGCGACCCTGCAAGCTTGGCCGGGTGCTGCCTGTAGCCGTCGGCACGCCCCGCGCTCCAGGCTGTCCGAGCGACTGTCGGACGTTGCCGACCCCCAGGATTTGCCCCAGCAGCCGATCAAGGATCGTCAGCTCGTCGGCGGTCGGGACGCGGCCCAGGATGCGCTGCTCGCGCTCGACATCAAAGGTAATGCCGTACTGGCTGTGGAGCGCCCGCACGAAGCGCCTGGCCCGCCGATAATCATCAAAGCTGGGACCATCCGGCGTCACGCCCATTGCCCGCGCGGTCGACTCGGCGAGATTGAGCCGTCCCTCAGGCACCTGCGCAAGCTCCCAGGGCGTCATGGCATACAGCGAGCCAAGCTGAGCGGCAGGGCTGAGCCGGTATTTGATCTGCGCATCGCTCGGCCCGACCCGACGCCCGAATTCGTCGAACTCTTGCAGGCCGGTCTGCTCGCGGAAGCTCTCGATCATCGGCGCGTGGATCGGATCGCGGTCGCGTGGCAGCCGCTGGATCTGCATCGGCAGGCGCTGGGTCACGGAGAGCGGCCTGTCTGCGCGTAGCGCCGCCGCGCTGCCATACGCCTCATGCTCCGCGCGCTCGTCGGGCATCGAGGCTGTAGCCTGCGGCATCGAAGCGCTCTGCTGCACCACATGCGTCAGCTCATGCGCCAGCGTTTGCTCACCCGCTGGCGCTCCCGGCGCGTACTCGCCCGCGCCAAAGACGATCTGCTGCCCGACCGTGTAGGCGTGCGCGTCGAGCGCCCGGGCCGACTGTGCAGCCAGAGCGCCGGTATGCACGCGCACCTGGCTGAAATCGTGGCCGAAGCGCGGCTCCATGTGCGCGCGAGCTGTCAGATCGAGCGGTTGGCCCGGCCCGTGCAATACCGCCTCAACGATCGCCGGTAGCGTCGTGAACGCCGCCGGAGCGGCACGCTGCCGCCGGACGACCGGGCGCTGCCCCGCCGCCGGGAGCGCGCTTTGAGCGCTGCGTCGCTTGAGTTCGGTTGACAATCGGGCGTGCATTCAGATCCTTTGCGTGCGTGGACGGCTCACGGCTGTAACATCACCGTCGCCGTATTCGATTCGACGACCTGCTGCCAGCGCTCGACCTGCTGCCAGTTTTTGTGCCGCTCCCAGCCCGGATCGGGCGCGATCGTGCTGTACCCAAACCGCCCGATCAGTTGCAGCGAGTGCAGCGTATTGGGCAGGTTCAGGTAGTACGCCATCTGGCGCTCCAGCGTATCGTGCGCGGCGATGGCGACGATCTCGAAGTCGGGCATCGCATTCACGTCGAGCGGCAGCCCCGGATCATGCGCGGTATGGTCCAGGACCAGCGGATCGGCGATGGTGGTCACGAGCGGCTGGTCGAGCAGCAGATACGTCGTTTGATCGGTCGCGCTGGTAAAGCGCCACAAAATACTCAATGCCCACTGCCGACCGTGCTGATGCCCCATCTGGTGAGCGGCAATCTCGATGCGCAGCGCGTCGGTTTGTTTGGCCTCAGTCATGGCTCCAGCTCCGTTACGATGCCGGGATCAATAGCCGCTGGCCCGGCAAGATCAGGTTGGGATCGCTGATTTGCGGATTGGCGCGGATCAGCGATGCGAGTGGAATGACCCACATTTGCGCGATGCTGGTCATCGTCTCGCCAGTGATGACCTCATGCCAGAAGATTCCCTCGATCAGCAGCCGCTCGTTGACGGCCAGCCTATTCTGCGTTGCGGCGGTGATCGCGTCGCCGTTTGCTCGGAAGATCCGGTTGAGCATGTCCGCGATCGGTATGCCGCAGCGCCGCGCGATGCCGGAGAGCGTCTCGCCGGAGCTGACGCGGTAGACCGAGCCGTCATGGAAATTGCCAGCCGCATCGCGGAAGGAGCCGCGTCGAATGCCCAGGTTGTCGGCGATCGTCGAGTGCTCGCGCCGCACCCGGTTCTCGATGTCCACCGCGCCCCGGTCGCCCTCCGGCGTTTGCGAGTGCTGCACCTGGGTCTGTCCCATCGGAGCCGTTTGCTGCCGGGCATGGCCGCAGACCTCGTGGGCAAAAATGATCCAGGGTGGATCGCGCAGCGTTTGCGTCGGATTCGCGCCGCCCAGCGGTGCGGTATCGCCCGCGCCGGTGATGCCGCTAAACTCTCTGCCGCTCACGCCGACGTTGTACTCAGTCCGCGCGCCGCTGGGATAGAGCGTCACGCCTTCGCCCGCCGCGCGCACATCGATGGTCGAGCCGCCGACGGTGAACGTATCGGCCACATGAATCCGAATATCTTTCGATCCCGCAGCGGTGAGCTGGCAGAGGCAGCGGCAGGAGGTCGGCATGTTCTGGCTGAAGTGCGCCTGGCCGCGCCGGGGCCGCCGAGCGCAAAACGTCGCGCGGTCGGGCGAGCTGACCACGCCCGACGCGGCATCGACGGTCCAGTTGCCGGTCGGGCAGAGCTGATCGATCCAGCCTTCGGCCATCTGCGCGTTTGTCAGCGTGCCGCCGACCGGCTGATTCGGTGCGGTCGCGCCCGGATCGACGATCGTCAGCGCGCGCTGGATCGTCGCCGACGGCTGGCGCTGCTGTTGAACTACATGGGTTAGCTCATGGGCCAGCAGGCGTTGGCCCTGCGGCGATGAGGGCGCGTACTGGCCCGCGCCAAAGACGATATGACGCCCCTGGGTAAAGGCCGCCGCGTGGAGCGTGCGCGCCGCCGCCGCTGCGCGGGCATCGGTGTGGATGCGCACCTGGCTGAAATCATAGCCAGCGCCGGGCATTGCGCTCGTCGGCGGTCGGTGCAGCACCTCGCTGGAGACATGCTGCGCCTCGTGCTCGTGCGGCGTGTCGGGATCGCCCACGGTAAGCTTCGTCTGGATCTGATCGGCGGCGGCATGGACGTGCATCTGGCCGAAGCTATGGCCGAAGCGCGGCTCCATCAGCGCCCGTGTGTCGGCATCGAGCGGCTGTCCCGGCGAGCGCAGCACATCATGCACGATCGGCGGCGCGCTCTGCGGCGTGAGCTGCTGCTGTTGTCGCTCGGCGGCCAGACGCCTGGCCTTGCATGCGGCGCACTCGCCGTCGGGGCCGGGCGTGCCGCCGCAGGCGCATCGACGCGGCGGCTGCTTCCAGTGCTGCGGCGGCGACGCGCCGGGCTTGTGTTGCATTGTTGCTCTCTGCTGGCTCATAGGCATTTCAACGTTTCGAGATTCGAGTTCAAAGTTCCTGGTCCTCGATTTGTTCTTTGTTCGTTGTTCTCTCGCTCTTCCTACCGTCTTCGTCCGCCCGCGCCGCCTGCTCTGGCGGGCACCTCGCCGCAATCCTTGATGATCTCGCTGGGTGGATGCTGGCCCACATCAGGCAGGCTGGTGCCGCCGATGACCTGGCGGGTGAATGCGCAGCTTGTGTCCAAGCGCGGCGGTATCGAGTGGGGGCGCGGCGTATGCCAGCCTCGGTAGCCGTGCGCACCATCGCGGCTCGTGGTCTTGCCCGCAAGACAGGCGAAGATCGCCCCCCAATTGCCGGGCGCCGCGCCTACCAGCCGGGTAACGTGAGCCTCGGCTGCGCGCTGATTGGGAAAGACTCGTCCGCTCGCCGCCAGCGTGTTCACGGCATCCGCATAGCGCCGCAGCGAGATGTCGAAGGCATACTGAAAATCGGCGCAGTGCTCAAGCTCGCCCTCGCGGATCTTGCGCGCGCCATCGGGCAGGATCGTCCAGCGAATGTCATATCTTCCTGAGCGGCAATCACCGCCCTGGCTGACGAAGATCGCCGTGCCCTCGGTGAACGTTCCCGCCTGGGTAAAGACCGAGGTGATCGGCGGTAATGCGGCGGCGGTCGCGTCGATCCGAACGCCACCACGCGCCCGTGTGGTATGAACCACTGGCGTCGTGACGGTGCCCGCGAGCGTCGTCAGGCCGAAGTCGCCGGTCGAGGTGCCCGGCTGGGTCAGGTATTGAGCGCGTGGAAGTCCCTGTGGATCGCATGGCGGCGGCGGCGCGGGCGGCGGTGTTGGCTGCGGCACCTCGCCCAACACCTGCTCGCGGCAGTAGTCGCTGCTCTCCTGGCCCATGATCCGAATGCACTCGGCTAGCTCGGTGGCCTCGCGGTACGGCAGCGTGCCGCCCTCCCTGGCGCCGGGCTGGCCCTGGTCGGGAGTCTGCCGCCGGAGCACGGCGCTGGCTGCACCAAAGCCGGAGCAACTGATCCGATCGCCGGTCGTAGCTGCGTCATGGGCCTCCCGCTCCAGTGCATCATCCACCGGCCCGATCACCAGATCGTCGTGGCGGGAGCGCGCTGATCCATACGCGGCGCTGGTGCCCTGCTGCACGACATGGGTCAGCTCATGGGCCAGCAGGCGTTGGCCCTGCGTCGTTCTCGGCGCGTACTGCCCCGCTGCAAAGACAATGTCGCGTCCGACGGTATAGGCCAGCGCGCTGACCGCCTGGGCCGACGCGGCAGCCTGGGCGTCGGTGTGGACGCGCACCTGAGCGAAGTCGTGGCCGAAGCGCGGCTCCATGAACGTGCGCGTGGCCGCATCGAGCGGCTGCCCTGAGCCTTGCAGCGCATCATGCACGATCGGCGGCGCGATGGACGGGCCGGACGCAGCCGTAGCCTGTCGCTGCACACCGATCTTGTGGCTGCGGCATTCCTCGCACTCGCCGTCGTGATCGGACGAGCCGCCGCAGGCGCATTTGCGTTGCAGCACGCCCCAGCGCGGCACGCTGAATGATCGCGGCGCGCTACCAGGACGTGTGATTGCCTGCCTGACGCTCATCTGCCCAATCCTCGATAGATTGCCTGCGCGATCTGCGCGCCGATCGCCTCCGGCCCGGCATGCGGCAGCACCTCGAACGCGCCGCCGTCCAGCCGCGCGACCGCTCCCTCCTGGCTCAGGCCCGGCGGCACGCCCTGCTCCGAGAGCAGCCGGGCCAGCTCGCGCTCGACCGTCGCGCCGATCAGGCTGCGCGCGCTGGCTGCCGATCCGTGGTCGAAGCCATGCAGCACCAGTTGATCGATCCGCAGATCGACCGAGGGCGGCGGCGCTGTCGTCACACGCTCCGGCGCTGGATCGCGGCGGTCGATCGTCGGCTGCTGCTCGCTCATACCCACCCCCCGACCTCGGCCTCGGTCAGCGACTTCTCCAGCTTGACGTACTCGGTGCGCGCCGCCCGCAGCAGATGATTCATCCGCACAGGCTCGCCCGCGTCGGCGGCGAGAAACGCCGCGTTGAGCGCGATATTGCGAATGTTGCCGCCCGGAATATTGAGCCGCGCCAGCTTGCGTACATCCAGTTGCTCGGTCGGCGTGGCGGGCGGGAAGATCCGCCGCCAGATCTCGGCGCGCTGTGTCGCGTCGGGAAACGGAAACTGAACGATAAAGCGGATGCGGCGCAGAAATGCGGTGTCGAGGGCGCTCTTCATGTTGGTCGTCAGGATCGCCAGGCCGCGATAGGCCTCCATCCGCTGCAACAGGTAGCTGACCTCGATGTTGGCGTAGCGATCGTGGCTATCTTTGACCTCGCTGCGCTTGCCGAAGAGCGCGTCGGCCTCGTCGAAGAGCAGGATCGCGCCGCCCTCCTCGGCGGCATCGAAGACCCGCCGCAGGTTTTTCTCCGTCTCGCCGATGTACTTGCTGACCACCGACGAGAGATCGATGTGATACAGATCGAGGTGCAGCGCATGGGCCAGCACCTCCGCCGCCAGCGTCTTGCCGGTGCCGCTATCGCCGACGAACAGCGCGCTGATGCCGAGGCCGCGCGAGCACTTCGCGGCAAAGCCCCAGGTGTCGTACACCGTGATGCGCTGCCGCACATGCGCCACGACCTCGTGGAGGATCTGCCGCTGGGTTGTCGGCAGCACCAGATCGTCCCAGGTGGCGGCAGGCTTGATCCGCTGCGCCAGCTCGTCGAGATGGGCGCGCGTCTGGATGCGACAGGCGTTCCAGATCGTGCTGCCGAGGTCGTCTTCCTGCGTGCAGCCTACGGCCTCGGCACTGGCGGCGTAGATCGTGGTGGTGCTGAGATTGAACTGAGCTACGAGCGCCTCGACCTGGCCGTTGACCTGCGGGGCGGCTGATCCCAGCGCGTGGTGCCAGATCGCGCGCTGCTCGTCGGCGCTCGGCTTGCGGATGTCGAGCACCAGCGAAGGCCGCTGCACGATTCGCCGTCGCTCGCGGCTGGCGACCAGCAGCACGCAGTGGGTGCGCTCGATCAGCCGCAGCACCGCAGCCGTGCGGGCGCTATCGCTCATGTCGAGATCGTCACAGTCGAGCAGCAGCGCGCTGCCGCTCAGCGCCGCCTCGCGCTCCCACAGGCAGATCAGCGCATCCAGATCGCCCGCGCCGGTCGGCACGAAGTCGGCGGGCAGCAGATGCAGGCCCAGGCCAAGCGCTCCGCACGCGGCAGCCGCGATCGACCGCTTATCGCTGTTTTCGGTGCCGCAGAGCTGGATCATCGGCAGCGCCGCGCTCCCCGTGGTTTGGGTCCAGGCCGTGACGATCCGCTCAGCCAGCGCGTGATGCGACGGCACCAGCTCCGCTGCCGCGCGCACCGGCTCGACCAATCCCACCAGCCGCTCGTCGAGATGGTTGACGCCCGCCAGGTAATGCAGCGCGCGCTCGTCGATCCGCAGCGGGCTGAGCGTGAGCGCGTTCGCCGTGCCGACATCGATCAACCGCCAGCGGCGCAGCGGCGCGTCCGGCGCGAGCGCGCTCCAGTGGGCATCGGTAAGGCAGGCCAGCGCCAGGCTAAACGTCGGGTAGGCGCGCATCGGGTCGCCCTGCACGGCGGCGCACAGCGGCGCGAACGACGAGTCCAGTTCGATCCCGGCGCACAGCAGCAGCAGCTCGCGCTCAAAGGTCGATAGCCCAAAGGTAGCGCTGAGTGAGTCCAGCGCAGCGGGCGCGGGCAGCCCGTGACGCGCCTCGTCTAGTGCCTGCCGGGCCTGCTCCGCCGCCTCCGGCCTTTCCTCGCCGGGCGCGTGCTGCTCAAGCGTCGCTCGTACGCTCGCCAGCGCTGCCAGCAGGTAGCGCTGATTGGCGGCGGGCCAGTTGTCGATCGCTAGTGTGCTCACGTGATCGTCACCGTTGGTCCTATGAACTGCTTATAGTCGGGCTGCTCTTCGTCCATCTCCTGCTGAAGCTCGCTCTCCGCGCCGTCGACCTGAAGCCGCGCCAGGTAGGTGCCATCGCTCACGCCGTCGGCGTCGAAGACCAGCGGATCGCTCTCGTCGTCGCGCGGACGTGGCGACAGCGTGTACGTCAGCGGCACGTCGGGCGGCGTTACCACCTGATTTAGCACCAGCGCTACCTGCTGGCGCAGCCCGATCGCGGGCGCGGCGTTCACCGTCAGCCGTCGCCCGTCGGCATCGTCGATGAACGAGATGGTGTTGAGCGCTGGCCGCAGGATGAATGCTGCGATATTTGACATAAAGCTGTTGCGCGCCCTTGGCTCGTTGCGTCCCAGCGGCAGCCGATGAATCACCCGCACGGTGTTGACCCCGGCGCGCAGGCCGGTTGGCAGCGCTACGTTCAGGAGGTCGGGCGTGGAGCCTGGCGCGGGCGTCTGCTCAAGCGTGCCGAACTGGACGATCGTATCGTCGTCGAGCAGGCCGCGACCACGCAGCGCGATCGTCGCGCCGGGCGCGAACACGATCATCTGCGGATCGACCGCCTCGATCCGCACCTGGCGTATCGGCTCGACGAAGATCTGGCGCTCGATGACCGGCAGCGTGCTGCGCGGCGTTTCCTCGGCCTCGATCAGCACCACACTGCACTGGTAGGCCACGGAGAGCGCGTACTGCGTCTGGAAGAAGACCGACCAGATCTTGGACAGCTCTTCCAGCGAGAGCGGCAGCGGCGTGAATTTCACCAGCTCGACCTGATCGGCCAGGTTGGAGCGGGCCAGGTAGTGATTCGGATCGAGCGCGACGAAGGAGTCGATCATGTCGCTGATCTGCCTGCGCGTCAGCATCGGGCGGGTATGCAGCAGCCGCACCGCGCTGCCGAGCACGCGCTGCGGCTCAAGATCAGTCTCGTTGCCGTAGAAGCTCAGCAGGTAGTGCAGATCGAGCGCGGCCTGTGGCCGCTGCACCAGCGATCCGCTCGCGCTGCGCGTCGGAAGATCGGCGTTGCGCCAGGCTGGATTTTGCGACACCTGATACAAAAAGATGTTGAGTCCTTTAGCCGGAACATCTTTGTCGGGCCGTACCGTTTTGACGAGCGCGCCCGGCACATCGGCCTGGATCGCGCCCTGGAGCATCTGGCTCAGCGCGCTTGTCACCGTGGCGATGGCAAGAAAATTACTCATCGGCGGCCTCCCTTCTGCGCGCGCAGGTAGTCGTCGAGCGACATCTTCGGCGCGGATGGCGCGCTTGGGCGCGGCGCGGGCGGTGCCGTCGGCGTCACCGCGCGCACGTCGATCCGACCGATCGAGACATGAATATGCTGCGTCGGCGGCGCTGCGGGCTGCTCGCTCGCGCTGAGCGCGGATTGCCCGCCTGTCGTGGCGCGCTCCCGCGTCTCGCGGATGATCGGCGCGACCGTGGGCAATCCCTCCGCACGCTCGCGCTGAGCCGGGCGAATCGTCGTCGGCTGGGCTGGCGGTGCTGGCAGGAGCGTCGTCCGCTCCTGGCGCGGCTGTACGCGCGGCGTGCGATCCTCGGCTGGGCGCGGCCTGGGCGCTTCTGGCGGCTGCGCTGCATCAAGCGGCACGCGCGTGCTCGGCCCGTCGTCGCCTGGTGCGGCACTATCGATCGGCTCGATCCGGTGGATCGCTCGATCGGCTGCGCGCTCGATGGACGCTGCTGGCGATGTGGCGCGAGGCTCTGCCGCCGCAGGCGTGCGCGCGAGCGGTATGTTGAGCGCCTGGGCTGTGCGCTCGGCGGCAGGCTCGACCCCGATGCGATGCCGCTCGTCTGGCCTGAGAGCCGACTCCTGGCTCGTACCGGCGAGCGGCTCGATCGTGGCGGCGCGGGCGCTTTGCTGCGGTCGCGGCGACGAGTGCCGATCGACGGGCGGACTCGACGCGGCAGGCTCGTCGTCGGCTGCCTCGTCGTCGGGCGTCGCGAACACGCCGCGGCGCGGTCGCGGTCGGCGCGGCGCGTGCTGCTCCACGGCAGCCTCGATCTCCGTTTCGATCGCGGCGCTATCGATCGGCGGCGCTCCCGGCGCGAACAGCGACGGCAGCACGGGCTGGATCGTGGGAGCCAGTCCCAGCGCGCGCTCGGCTAAGCGTGTGAGAAAATCGGCCATCAGCTCACCAGCTCCAGATACGATTGCCGCCGCGTGGCGCTCAGCGCCAGAATATCGGCCTCGCGCCAGCCGTAGGCCCGCGCGAGCGTATGGATCTCGCGCAGCAGACGCCTGGCTGTCGCCGCCAGCTCGCTCCACAGAAACGCGCCGATGTCGAAGAGCGCCTGCCAGCGGCTCTGGCAGGCCGGACACGTCAGATCCAGCAGCACCTCGGCCAGCGGATCGTGCTTGGTCATGCGCTCGGCAATGCCGCCGAGGATCGCGGCGGGCAGCTCAGCCGGTACGATTCGCTCGTCGCCCTGGAATGCCCCGACGATGCAGCGGCTCACCAGCAGATGATGCGCCCGCTCCGGCTGCCCACATGAGACGATCGCCGCCAGATCGCGGCTGTTGGGCAGCCGAAACTCGATCGTGAAGTCGTCGCCGCTCCACTGGTAGGTTGCCTCGGCTGTGGCGGGCGGCGCGCTGGCGGAGAGCTGCGCTGCGTTCAACGTAAACTCCAGCCGCTCGGCGCACTGCGGACACTCCGCGTAGCTCTCAAGATCCGGCCCGAAGGTCCGATGCCAGACCTCAAGCAGGCGCGCGTCGCGCTGACCGATGCTGAGCGTCTCAAGCTCGTCCCAGCCGAGGTCGGGAGCCGCAGCCGCCAGGATGGTCAGCGCCCGATCGATCGGATGCTGGCGCAGGCCGATCTCCCAAATCTGGATCAGATCATGTTCCGATAGGTTACGCATACGTGCTTCAAACAAAGAACAAAGAACAGAGAATGTCATATGCCTTTGTTCTTTGTTTGCTTGTTCCGTTGTTCCTCGTCTTAGGCCCCAGGCTCGGTGAAGGTCGGCTCGCTCGGCTCGTTGACCTCGTAGTCGCGCTCCCAGCCTTCGTTTTCGAGCTTGATCGTCTGGATCGCCACGGCGTTGGCGTTGGCGTCGAGATCGGGCATGGCCTGGTACTCCGAAACCCAGCAGCGGAAGACGCGGTAGGAGATCGCAAGCTGTCCGGCCTCGTTATAGACCTCGATGATGATGTCTTTGCGAAAGTCCTTGAGCGAAACCTCGCTGCCGAGGCCGGAGCCGAAGTTCCAGACCTTGTTGGCCCACTTCTCGAACTCGGTGTCATGGGTCACACCGCGCTCAAGCGTGATCGCCTCGTACTCGGTGCGGCCCGGCGACTTGCGGCTGCTGCTCGGATCGCCGCCCTCGCGGTGCTTGACCACCTCGGTGGTGCGCTTCAGCGAGCCGACTTTGCTAATCCCGGCGACGTAGCGCCCGTCCCACTTGACGCGGAACTTGAAGTTCTTGTATGGGTCGAAGCGCTGCGGATTGACGCTAAACTGAGCCATGCTCGTCTCCTTATAGAGCACAAAGAACAACGAAACAGAGAACAACCCCATGAACGCAGCGCAATGGTGCAGATGCCTTGTTCTTTGTTCTTTGCTTGTTCTCCGTCTTAGACCTCGATCTGACCGGCCATCTGCTGGAGCTTGATGATCACGAACTCCGCCGGTTTCAGCGGCGCGAAGCCGACGATAATGTTGACAATACCGAGGTTGATGTCGTTCTGGGTCGTCGTCTCGCTGTCGCACTTGACGAAGTACGCCTCGCGGGGTGTCTTGCCCTGGAACGCGCCCTGGCGAAAGAGATTTTGCAGAAACGCGCCGATGTTCAGCCGGATCTGCGCCCACAGCGGCTCGTCGTTCGGCTCGAAGACCACCCACTGTGTGCCGCGATACAGGCTTTCTTCGAGGAAGAGCGCCAGCCGCCGCACCGGAACGTACTTGTACTCATCCGCAAGCTGGTCAGCGCCGCGCAGCGTGCGCGCGCCCCAGACGACGCGCCCATTGATCGGGAACGATCGCAGGCAGTTGATGCCAACAGGATTAAGCATGCCGTTCTCGGCGTCGTTCAGGTTGACGGTCAGGCCCTGGATGCCGTTCATGGCTGCGTCAAGACCGGCGGGCGCTTTCCAGACGCCGCGCGTTGTATCGGTGCGCGCCATCACGCCCGCGATGATGCCGCAGGGCACGTAGCTGTCGATCTGTCCGTCACGCAGCGGATCGGACTGGAGCACGCGCGGGAAGTAGATCGCGGCGTTGCGCGCGCCCGTGCCGCTCAGGCTCAATCCGCCTAATCCAGCCAGCGCGGTCGCCGCTGCCGTGTCGGGGTTGGCGTCCCAGCCGGTGGGCGGATCGACGATCAGCATTGCGCGCCGCTCGACGCAGTAGGACATCGCCGAACCATAGACCGCGCTGGTCGTATCGCCGTCCATCGTATCGGGCGGGATACAGAGCAGGTTGAAGAGATCGGCTTTTTCCAGGGCGTACAGGCCGCGCTTGTTGGTCCGATCGCCGGTGTAGGCCGTGTCGTTGAGCGACTGGCTATCGGCGGCATTGCCCACGAGGGCCACGCCGGTCGAGTTGGTGTTGGAGAAGGGATCTTCACCTGCCGGAACAACGCCCGCCGGAATGCTGCCCGACGCGGGCGGGGGGCTGGCGGCGGGCCGCGCTCCCGGCAGCGCGCCGAACGCCCGCGCCAGGCTTGACTCCTGACGCAGCACATTGTCGAGCCGCCGCGTCGCGTTGGTCTGCACCGAGACGTTGCGAATAACCTCGGTCTGGCCGGTCGCCATGTCGCGAATCGAGAGGTTGAATAGGTTGGTGTCGGTTGGATCGCGGGTGTTGTAGTCGATGCGGGCGCGCAGGCTGTTGCCCCAGGTTCCCTCGTTGGCCGCCTCAAGGTTGAGGCCGCCGACGGTGAGCTGTGCCCTGGTCAGCGGCGCGGCGCTGCCAACCGCGTTCGCGGCGGCGTCGCGCACACCATTTGCGTCCGCGCCGGCGTCGCGCGCGGCCTCGGCGGCATCCGCGACGGCATCTGCCGCCGCGTTGCGCGGCGGGTTGGCGTTCTCCGCCGCATTTGCCGCGTTGCGCGCGGCGGTCGCCACCGAGGCACCATCCGCCCCGGCCTCGTCCGCAGCGTCGGCGGCGGCAGCGGCGACATCCTGGGCGGCATCCAGCGCGGCGGCGCGGTCGGCGTCCGTGCCGAAGAAGGGCCGGAAGATCCGCACGATGAGCGCCTGACTTCCGCCGTTGAGGTAGAAGTCGCGCACCGCGTAGCTCAGCGGGCTGGTCAGCGACAGACCGCCAAAGACGCGCTCGAAATCGGCGAAGCTGTTGACCTGCACCGGCTGGTTCACGGGGCCGCGCGCGGTGCGCCCAATGAACGCGGTGATCGACGTGGCTACTCCCGTGATCGTTCGTACACCGCTGGGAATCTCCTCGATGTACACACCCGGATACGTTGGCGTGACAGGCATAGCACATGCTCCCTTTTAGATAAGCCGCCAGCGCTGCGCGCGACACGAGCGGGCACATGCCCGCTGGCTGTGCGCGTGCTGCTTCGATCGGCGATTGCGCGCGAATGCGCCTCCTGCTCGGCGGAGGCGCGGGCTGCCTATGCCTGGCCCGGCGGATTGCTGCCCGGCAAGAGCCAGGCACGAATCAGCTCTTCGAGCCGGGCGTTGCTCTGGATCGGCGCCCACTGATCGCTGTCGTGAAGCCGGATCGTGCCGCGTAGGATTCCGCTGCTGTGCTGCCACAGCCGAATAACGAGCGTCACGGGCTTCAGCGGAAGCGCTTCCGGGGTGCCGTCAACATACACGTACCACGTGCCGTCGGCAGCCGTCTGTAATCGCACGACGAGCGTCGTGTAGTCGCCATCGGGTTCCGCGGTCACACGGCACCTTCCTCTCGTAGCGCCATTAGCGAGGCGTGGAACACGAGATGTTACGGATTGTGTGAGTACTCTACCGATCCATACGCTGCTCGTAGATCGAAGCTGCGCCGACTGTAGCACGGCGCGCTCATGCATTCCTCACGCGGCGCTCAACTAATCCTCAATTGAGGCTTGCAATCGAAGAAGAATCGTGCTTAAATCGCATTAAGCTTACATATCCGATCCAGCACGGTTAGATTTCTGAAGCTATCTCGCCGTACTCATGCCAGCTCAGGCATATCCCCCATAAGCCCCACGTTCTGCCTCTGCCGGTTGAGGCCAGCTTCAGGAAGGGTGTACGATGGAACGACACCATGATCAGGAGCGGTTGAGGGATGTGTTGAGTCTGGCAGCGGATCTGCTGCGCCAGGGCGAGCAATGCGCGCGCGTTGGGCTCTCCCAGCAGGCGATCGAGATCTTGAGCCAGGTGTGGACGATCAGCGCGGGCTGCGCGCCCGATGTGGCCGACCGCGCGGCCTGGGGTGCCGGGTGGCTGCTGGCACAGACCGGGCACTACTGTGATGCCGCGCTTTGGTTCGAGCGAGTAGTCGATCCGCCGGGCACGAGCGCGCTGTGGCCCGTCGCTCAGCAGACGCTGGTCCAGATGTGCGGCCTGCTGGCACGGCAGCCGCAGCCGATCGCGACGATCGCCGCGCCCGTGTCCGCCGGGGCATCAGCCGCCGTCGCCGCCCCCTTCGTCGCGCTGCCGCCGCTGACGGTCAGCAGCCTGGGACGGTTCCAGGTGACGCGGGCCGGGGCGGCGCTGCCAACCTGCAAGGCGCGCAAATCGATCGCCATCTTTCGCTACCTGCTGATCCAGCGCCATCGCTCCGCGCACAAGGACGAGCTGATCGAGCTGTTCTGGCCCGATGCGCAGCCCCACGACGCCGCGCATAGCCTGCACGTCGCCATCAGCAGCCTGCGCCGGTATCTCGATCCGCAGGTCGGAAGCTACCTGCTGCTCGACGCGAGCCGCTACTGCATCAACGCCGAAGCGCCGATCGAGGATGATTGCGCGACCTTCTTGAAGCTGAGCGATGCCGGGGAGCAGCGCTGGCGGGCTGGCGATCTTCAGGGCGCGCAGCAGAGCTACACCGGCGCGCTCGATTGCTACCAGGGCGACTACTACCTCGACGATCGCGATCTGCTCTGGGCGGTGGCCGAGCAAGAGCGCCTGCTGACTCGCTACCTGACGACGCTCGATCATCTGGGACGGATCTTGATGACGCAGGGCCAGTTCGAGGCCGCGATCCAGGCCTACCAGCGGCTGCTCGACCGCGATAGCTATCGTGAGGACGCGCACTGCCAGGTGATGCTCTGCTACCAGCAGCTTGGGCGGCGCGGCGAGGCGCTGCGGCAGTACCAGTCCTGCGCGGCGATCCTGGCACACGATCTCGGTCTTGAGCCGATGCCCGAAACCCAGGCGCTCTATCACTGCATCGCCGGGGATGAGTAGCGCGCTACCTCTAGTGCGGCTCGGAGCAATCGACCATCCAGGGCGGCAGATCGCCCTCGACCAGCCTAGTCGCGTCCGCGCGATCGGCGTGGTGGCATGCCAGCCGCTTCGACGGCGCAGGCCCGCCGCGACCGGGTGGTGCCGTGGGTGCCGAAGTCTCGGCCAGCAGCCGCTCCAATTCGGCCCGTAGCGCGTCGAGCTGTCGCCGGTAGCGCAGCGCCTCATGGTGCGCAGCCCGCAGCCGATCCGGCACGTCGCCTGTGCCCTCCGCGCTCGTGCGGCTCAGCAGCGTGCGAATAGCCCCGTAGAAGTCGTAGTGTTGCTCGGACATGATCGATCACCTCATCTGCCGGATCGTCGCGTCAACTGATCATTGTCTGGCTATGCCGCGTGATACGTCGATGGTAGCCGGTAGCAAGTGTAGCGCCTCGCGTGGCAGATGCAAGGACTCCCGGATGCTCGACCGATGCCGAAGCGATGCTCCAAACAAACCACAGGGCAGGAGATTCCTGCCCTGTGTGACGTACCCCAGCTTACATCATTGAGATAGCCGGATTACTGATTCTCATTCTCCCCAGCCGGTTCAATCCCGGTATGCACGAACATGAAGCCTGGAGCTTGATCGTTAACGGTCACGCTGACCGGCCCTTCGTTGCGCAGCATATCGATCAGCGGGAGCATCGCGCTGCGCTTGAAGTAGGCGTTCGCGCCCGCGAGATTCGGATACAGGCTTGGCGCCGGGACAGACGCGCTATCCTCGACAAAGCTAATCTCCGCAAGCTTCCCCGCCTCGCCCCATAGTTGCAGCCGTCCGGGGCCGCCCGCACGGGCATCGAAGGAGTAGTTGTAGCTCCGCACCACGTGTACCTTGAATGCCATAGCGCACCTCCAATCAAGAAAGGCTGGTGGCACAGATGTAAGGGGGCTCGTTCAAGGATACAACCTGGAAGTCGCGCCGGGCGTAAAGGGGTGACCACCTTGTGTGCAATTCTCTCCATGGCTCACCCGACATGCGGATCGTGCTCAGCGCTCCAGACGCGGATCGAGCGCGTCGCGCAGGCCGTCGCCCAGCAGGTTGAAGCCGCCCACCACCAGCAGGATCGCCAGGGCCGGGATCGTCGAGAGCCACCACTGGGTGGTGATATAGTTGCGCCCCTCGCTGATCATCACGCCCCACTCCGGCGTGGGCGGCTGCGCACCAAAGCCGATGAACGACAGCCCGGCGACGGCGGTAATCGCCGCGCCCATGTCGAAGCTCGTCTGCACCAGCAGCGGCGCGAGCGTGTTGGGCAGCAGGTGGCGCAGGATGATGCGCCATTCGGGGACGCCCAGCGTGCGCGCCGCCTGGATGAACTCCTGCTGCTTGAGTGAGAGCACCTGTCCACGGATCAGCCGCGCGTAGACCGGCCAGCTCACGACGCTGATTGCGATCAGCGCGTTCTGCAAGCTCGGCCCTAGCGCGCCCGCGATTGCCATCGCCAGGATCAGCGCGGGAAAGGCAAAGAAGATGTCGGTGAGCCGCATCAGCGCCTCGTCGATCCAGCCTCCGGCGTAGCCCGCCACCAGCCCCAGGAGCGTCCCCAGCCCCCCGGCGAGCGTCACCACGGCCACGCCGACCAGCAGCGAGATCCGCGCGCCATACAGCATGCGGCTCAGCAGATCGCGTCCGAGCTTGTCGGTGCCAAGCAGATGCTCGGCTGAGGGCGGGCGCAGCCCGGCGACGACGTTTTGTGCCAGCGGATCGGCGGGGCTGAGCCAGGGCGCGAGCAGGGCCGCGCCGCCGAAGCAGATCAGCACGACGATCCCGGCGATCACCGCAGGCTGGCGCATGGCCCGCACGAGGTCGCGGCGACGTGTGCTGGCTGGCAGTTCCTCCGCCGAAGCAGGCAGCAGGCGGCTATCGGATACGGTCATGGATCACCTTTTCAACCGGCGCGGATGCGCGGATCGAGCGCGTGGTAGCCGATGTCGACCAGCGTGTTGACGACGGGATAGACGATCGCGGCGATCAGCGTCACGCCCATGACCGCCGGAAAGTCGAGGCTGGTGGCGGATGCCGTGGCGTAGCGGCCCAGGCCCGGCCACGCAAAGATCGTCTCGGTCAGGACCGCGCCGGAGAGCAGGCTGCCGAACGTAATGCCGATCGTCGTCAGCACCGGGATCATGCCGTTTTTGAGCGCGTGCCGCAGCAGCACAACCCGATCGTGAAGGCCCTTGGCGCGCGCCGTGCGAATATAATCCTGGCCGAGCACCTCCAGCATCGACGAGCGCGTCATCCGCAGCAGCACCGCCGTCGAGAAGTAGCCGAGCGTCGCCGCCGGTAAGACCAGATGCTCCAGGCTGTTGCGCAGCAGCGTCCAGTCGCCCGCCAGCAGGCTATCGACGGTGTACATGCCGGTGACGCGCGGCGGCGGCTGCAACAGCGCGTCGAGGCGGCCCGGACCCGGCAGCCAGCGCAGGCGGCTGTAGAAGATCGCTAGCATGACCAGGCCAAGGAAGAAGATCGGCAGCGCGCCGCCGACCAGCGCGAAAACCCGCGCCGCGCCATCCAGCAGCGAGTTGCGGCGGACGGCGGCGAGGATGCCCAGCGCGATCCCCAGGATCAGCGCAACGACCATCGCCGCCAGCGCTAGCTCGATCGTCGCCGGTAGAAAATCGCGCAGGTCCTCCGCGACCGGGCGGCGCGTCCGAATCGAGGTGCCGAGATCGCCCTGGAGCAGCCGCCCAACGTAGCTGAGGTACTGCTCGACCGGCGAGCGATCGAGGCCGTACTGCCGCCGAAACGCCTCGATCTGCTCATCGCGGGCGTTCTGGCCCAGCGCAGCCACGGCGGGATCGACCGGCACGAGCTGCGCCAGCGTGAACGTGATCACCGACACGCCGACAAAGACCAGCAGCAGACCGGCCAGGCGGCGAATAATGTAGCGAAGCATAGGCTTGAGTAGAACAACGGAACAAAGAACAAAGAACAGCGGAGCACGCACGCATGGTTTGTTCTTTGTTCTTTGCTTGCTGTTTCACTCCTTGCTGAGCAGCCAGAACGAAACCGCTGGCGTATCGACCGCATCGTAGACGAAGCCTTTGACATTCTTGCGAACGCCAAAGGGTCGCGTCGGCTGGTAGAGCACGGCGTACGGGCCTTCGTGCAGCACGCGCTCGGTGATCTGCTTGTACAGCTCGGCGCGCCTGGTGCTATCCTGCTCCAGGGCCGCCTGCTGGCTGAGCTTGGCAATGTCGGGGGCTTCCCAGGCGTTGCGCCAGGCGATCGACTTGGCCTCATAGTTGGTGAACGGCGTGACGTTGCCGTCGGGATCGGGGAAGTCCGGCCCCCACAGGATCAGCACCAACTGCCCTTTCTGTGCCCGGTAGATCGTCAGCAGCTCCGATTGCTGGATCGCCTTGATCGTGATCTTCAGCCCGATCTGCTGGAGATCGCTCTGAAGCTTGGCCGCCAGGGTGCTCCACTCGACGCCGCCGGGCGCGTTCGCCGCCGCCGTCACCAGCATCTCGATCTCGGTGCCCTCGGCGACGCCTGCTTTTGCGATCAGCTCTTTCGCCTTGGCGATGTCCTGCTTGAAGGGCTTGCTCGCGGTATGGCCGAACAGACCCGCCGGGATGATCTCCTGCACGACTTCGCCGTTGCCGCTCAGCAGGTTGTTGACGATCTCGTCGTAGTTGATCGCATAGCGGATCGCCTCGCGGATCTCAACCTTGTCAAGCGGCGGCGTTTTGGCGTTCATCCCAAGATAGACCAGCGTCGTCGCGGTCGCCTTGACGATCTGCACGTCGGGATTGTTCTCCAGCGCCTTGATCTGCTCCGGCCCCAGGTCTTGCACGATGTCGGCATCGCCGGTTTCGATCGCCGCCTGAAGGTTGGCGGCCTCGCCCACGTTGCGCATGATCACCCGTTTGATCGCGGGCGCCTGCCGCCAGTAGTTGGGATTGGCGCTCAGCACGTTCTGCGTGCCGCGCTCCCAGCGCTCCAGCACATACGGGCCGCTCCCGGCGGAGTGGTCGTTAAGCCAGGTCGAGCCCATATCGCTGCCGGCGTTCGCCATGATCTCCTGCTTATCGACAATCCCGCCGATCGTAAAGCTCAGGATCGACAGAAAGACCTGCGGGCTGGCGGTCTTGGGCAGCTTGACCTCGACCGTCTGCGGATCGACCGCGCGCATGTTCTCTTTCTTGAGCTGCGCGATGTCGATAAACAAAAAGGCGGGCGACTTGTTCAGGTCCAGCACGCGGCTCCACGAGTAGATCACGTCGTCGGCTGTCACCGGGCGACCGCTGGCAAACTTGGCGCTCTGGTCCAGGCTGAACGTGATCGTCCACATGTCGCCGCTATCCTGGATCTCCCACTCCTTCGCCAGGACCGGCTTGAGGATCGAGTCGCCGGGATCGAAGCTGACCAGCGTCTCGTAGATGTTGCCGACAACCTGAATGCCGCCAAACTCATAGACAACTGCGGGGTCAAGCGAAATCTGATCGGAGAGATCGGCGGCGAAGATCAGCGTCTCCTTCGCGCTGGCGGTCCCGCCTGCTGCGGGCGATTGTCCTGCCGGGCTGGCCGATGGCGGCGCGGATGCCCCGGCGGACGGCTGTGTCGTGGGCTGGGCTGCTGGCGCGCCGCAGGCGGCAAGCAGCAGCAGGCCGATAAAACACAAGAGACGACGGCTAATCGGGCTGGATCGCGGCATAGGTGGCCTCCTTTACCTGGATTCGGTTCCAGACGCGGCTGCGCTCGACATTGGGCGAGCGGTTGCCAGCCTGCTTATACACGATACCACGGCATGAGGATCGTGCGGCTGTGATGATGCTATTCTACCGTACATGCGGCGAATCCTGATATACTGCCGATCGCGCCGCAGGCCGCGCGTGGGTGGCTGCCAGGGAGCACCAGGAACAGAGAACAAGGGAACAAGCGAACAAAGCGAGTTCAACGTTCAACGTTCAACGTTCGATGAACTCGCAACTTGAAACCTGGAACTCGAAACTTGGAACTCGAAGCGAGGAGAGCATATGCGAATCGGGGTGGTCTTTCCGCAAACTGAGATCGGTACGGATGCCGTGGCTATTCGGGATTATGCGCAGGCGGTCGAGGATCTCGGCTATCGCCATCTGCTGGTGTACGATCATGTGCTGGGCGCGTCGACCGCCACTCGCGTGGACTGGCGCGGGCCGTATACCAGCGAGACGCCGTTTCACGAGCCGTTTGTGCTCTTCGGCTACATTGCCGGGCTGACCACTCGGATCGAGCTGGTGACGGGCGTGATCATTCTGCCGCAGCGCCAGACCGCGCTGGTCGCCAAGCAGGCGGCGGAGGTCGATCTGCTCAGCGGCGGGCGGCTGCGGCTCGGCGTCGGCATCGGCTGGAATGCCGTGGAGTATGAGGGCCTCAACGAGGACTTCGGGAATCGCGGCGCGCGCAGCGAGGAGCAGATTGCCGTGCTGCGGAGGCTCTGGACCGAGCCGGTGGTGACGTTCCAGGGGCGCTGGCATCGGATCGACGCCGCCGGGATCAACCCGCTGCCGCTCCAGCGTCCGATCCCGATCTGGATCGGCGGCGGCGCCGACAGGGTGCTTGAGCGGACGGCGCGCATCGCCGACGGCTGGTTTCCGCAGCTCCCACCCGATGATCGGGCGCGCGCGGCGCTGGAGCGGCTGCGGGCATACACCGAGGCGGCTGGCCGCGCGCCGGATGCGGTGGGCGTCGAGGCGCGCATGAGCATCGGCCAGGTGCCGGAGAGCGGCTGGGAGCGCTATGTCGAGGCGTGGCGTGAGCTAGGCGCGACGCATCTCAGCGTCAACACGATGAGCGCGGGGCTGCGCTCGCCACAGGAGCACATCGACACGCTCAGGCGAGTCGCGGCGGTGCTTGGCGTGTAGCTGGCAGGCAGCGCGGGCGGTGGGGCGATCGGGGTGTCTTCCGCCCCGATCGCGCGCCCGGTGCGCTGGCTGGTCTTGCGGCTGAGGGGTGTGCTATGCCGCTTTTTCCAGGAGCGCCATGCTGATGAAGCCAATATGATCGGCGCGATGGACCCACAGCGGATTGCCGTTGACCGGCTCGCCCTCCACGACCTCATCCCCGGCGAAGACCTGATCCCGGTGCATCAGCGCCTCGCCTTGCAGCGCGATCCGGAATCGCGTACCCGGTCCCTCGCGGGTGCGGGCCGTATCAACGGCGACGCGATACCAGCGCAGCTCCTGGTGCAGGGGCCGATCATGGAATTGCGCGATAGCCTCGGCCATGGCGCGCCCGGCCCTGGCTGCGAAATCGGGACGCTGCATCACGCGCAGATCGGCTGGCGAACTATACGCGCCCACCTCAACGATCAGCCGATGGCAATGCACCTGCAAGCGCCGCGTGACCTCGAAGATGCCCAGCCGGGCGTTGTGCTTGGTCCAGACATGCGTCTGACGCTCCGACAGCACGCCGCTGCCGCGCAGCGGAATCGTGGTTTCGTCGCGGAGTGCTCGCACGATCATCGGGCCGAGCCTGTCGCGGACGATCACATCGGTATCGCCGTCGGCGGCGGGATAGATCGCGAAGCAGCCGCGACCGAGATCGCCGCTTCCGTTGCTCTCGGCGTGGACCTCAAGGAAGATATCGGCGCGCCAGCCCTGGTCGGCCCACTGCACGACTTGCTTGGCGACCTCGCGCAGGCCCCCCGGAAAGGTGCCTACGCCGTCGTCGGGCGTCACCACCCGCACATCGAAGCCGTGATCACGGCAGCTTTCCGCCAGCTCGTGGGTGATCGGCCCGACCAATTCCATCTCAATTGGGTTGCCGCCGGTCTGATTCCGGTGTCCGGCGCTCAGTGCGATCCTTGGCATGTGCTCACCTCAACCAATGCTCGGTCGGCGGCCTCTCGCTCCTTCAGCGCCGACCAACGATCATCGAGTGTCTCACTCTCTTCCAGCCTCACGATCAGCCCGATCATTGAGCGATGCGCTGCTCGTCTTTGGTTAAAGGCAGCGCGCATCGCGAATCTTGCACTTGCTCGTGAGTCGTGCATGGCCTGGTGTGTTGACGAGCGTGCTATGCTGATGCGTACGTTCTACGAAACCTGCACAGGTGTCGATGAATCTCGTTGCTGGACGGTTGGCGAACGTTCCTGGTCCGTACTGTGTGCTGACGTACTGGCATAGCTTGCACCATTGCGTGGCGTCCAGAAGAGTCGGAAGCGCTCAATGCGTGTCGTGGCGTCTTGAGCGATCAGCTGTGGAGCCGTGTCTTTGTTCAAAGGCATCGCCGCGAAGGAAGCGCCCGGCGGCAGATACGATGGCATTGGAACCCAGGTGGTCCCGTCGAGCCGATGGATCAGCAGGTCGCCGCCATCACGCAGCGCATGGGTGTCGTAGTACATGATCAGCGTCGGCGTGAGATGGGTTGGCAGCGCCTCATTGCTGGCAATACTGAACGTGTAGCTGCGCTCTTTCGTTGCCGCGTCGTCCGCCGCGTCTGCTATATCGTGGATCAGCGTGGTGACGACCCGAACATTGCCGTAGCGCTGACTCGCATCGTCGTTCTTGAAAAAGAGCATCACGTTGCCCTCGGATGAGCCGGCGGTGATCGGGCTGCCCTGCGATGCCACGTGGGTGGCCGGGCCGCCGCCTTGCGAAAACGTATAGATCGCAAGCTTCCCGTCCTTCTCATCGTTCCAGCGCAGATAAAGATGACCATCCAGCGATGCGACGGTGCAAGGCTCGCTCTGCCACTCGGTTTGGTCGCTGGTCGGGCTAATGTCAAAGCGCGGATCGTCGAGCTGCTGGCCGAGGGGAAACAGCCAGACGGTATCGGGAAGGGGTTGCCCGGCGATGTGAATCTGAACCTCCGCCGTCTGATCATTCGGGTCTGCCATGCGCATGGGCTGCATATCAACCAGGGGTAGATCCTGAGGCGTGACCGGATCGGCATGCCATGTCACAAGGGCGTACTGCTCGTCTTGATCGAGCATAGGTAGCCCATTGCTGGCATCAGGACGCTGTGTGCCGGTGATCTCGCCTGTGAGCACAATCGGGCGCTCATCCGAGCCTTTCCCGATCAGCACGACGTAGTCGCCGCGCTTGGCATTGAGCAGCCGGAAGCCATCGCCCACCGAGCGGGCATCGAGGGTTCCCTGGGCGACAACCTGCGTTGGTGTGTCTAAGGAGCCTTTTACGACGTACACCCAGCAGTGCTCGGCCATGACGTTGATCGGCACAGTCATGACGAGCTCGCCGTCGGCGTCGAGCAGCATCTGCTGTGCAGCTTGGCTCGCGTACTCCGATGCGGGGGGAAGTGCTCCATTGGTTTTTAACGCCACGGCGTCGTTGTCGATGAGGATCGGAAAGCTCGGTAGCCCGATTGGTAGGCGGTGCGGCCCTACCAGTCGAGGCGGCTGCGGGTCGACACGTGGATACTGGCGCTGGATCTCCGCCCAGATATGCTGTCGGTGCTCTGCGCTGTTCCCTTTGGTCTGGGGCACGAGCTCGCTGGTGCCTTCCAATGATCCCATGATCGACTCGGTGGCGAGACTGATGCTTGGAATGATCAACGTATGTGGCGCGCGCGTGATCACATAGCCGGATTGCTGTCCAACGGGAGGATTATGTGGAATGATCACCTCGTGCTTTTCAAGATACTCGTCACGCAAGCCCAGGGCATAGTGTGCCCACTCATGGACCAGCGCGCGGTAGCCCTCCGGCTCATCCCACGGGATCGAAACCCGGCGATTCTTGTGCCAGATGCCGCGTCCTACACGGATCGGAGTGTATTTCGTCGGCTCGTTAAGACCATTGACCCAACTGCGCGGATGGAAGCGATTGGAGGCCATGATTTGAATGTCGGCGCACTCCATCAGCTCCATCCCGCCGATCACCACCTGGCCGAAGGCCATGTAGCCATCGGTGACATCGTACAGAAAGTCTGATGCATTCTGAAACGCTGCCCTGAGCTGGCGCAGGTAGCGTTTGGTCGGCTGCCACTCCAGCGCGACGATGACGTTGAAGAAGTAGATATGCTTCTGGAACAGCGGCTCATCGCTCTCTGTCGTCCGCAGCGAGTCGTCTACGTCATACTCGGCATAGCGGGCGACAAGCGGGATCGTGAAGTTGTTATAGCCTTTGGTGGGCGTTTTAGCCTTCAGCTTCGGCTTATTTTGCCGTTTGTGTCGTTCCTTGAAGATCTGGTTCTTAAGCTCAACGCTGTGATCATCCGAGGCAGTTCCAGTCTCTCGATCTCGGCGATGGATTGCTCCGGGATTGATCTTGAAACGAATGGTCGTTTGAGGCTCGCTGATCTGTTGATAACCGGTACCCATCATCTTCCTCCCGTCACTCAAGGTTCGCCGCCGGATTTGGAGCTTGTAGCCGCATGGACGAGAAAGGTGCTCGCTGTGATCGACGACCAGATCCCCTCCGATCTGCTGCTGCCTGTATGGTGCGCGCTGCTGCGCTGGTTCGATCCTCCTCTGCTCCACGCGCTGGCTCAGCCAAGCCCCGCTGACCTGTCTGCGCTGCTGGTGAGCGATACGGTGGTGCCCGCCACGCGGCCCGCTGGAGCCTACTGCCTCTGCGAGGCGGCGCGGGTGCGCACACTTGCCCGTCTGCGTGCTACGTCGCCGCTGGCCGAGCTGTCACTTCATACGCGGGCCTTTCATTTCTTTTTGGGCCGCATGGAGCAGCCGCCTTCGGATCGCCGCGCGCTCGACGAGGAGTGCTGCCTGTACCACCTGGGCGCGCTCCGCGACCTGCTGATCGAGCGCATGGACTGGCGGACGATCACGACGTATGTTGCCGCCGTCCGCGCCGTGACGCCGCAGGAGCCGCGAACGCTGCGCTGGCTGGACTTTTACGACGCCTATGCGGCGATTCGTACTCAGGACTACGATCGCGGCGAGCCGATCTTGCTCGATCTGGCCCTCCAGCCGGAGCTTGATCCCGCACTGCGGGTGCGCGTGCTCCATGCCCTCGGCCATACCCACTGGTTCCAAAGCCGCTACGATCGCGCTCTGGCGCTGTATCGGCAGGCGCACCTGCTGGCGCGTGAGAACGGCGATCTGTTCCACCAGGGCTACACGCTGCTGAACATGGGCATGATCTACAACGATCTCGAACAGCACGACCAGGCCTTGGATCTGAGCAGCCAGAGCCTCAGCCTTTTTCGTGAGCTGGGCAATCCCTATCGCGAGGCCCACGCGCTCTACGAGATCGGCAACAACGCCATGTACCTTGGCCGCTGGCAGATGGCCCAGGAGTATGTGCAGGAGGCCATCGCGCTGTACGCGGCGCTGGACATGCCGCCCCGGCTGCGGATGTCGTACTGGATGCAGGGGTTTTTGTACCACCTGCTGGGCGATGAGCAGCAGAGCGAGGCCGCCTATCTGCGCGCGCTGACGCTGGCAGAGACGGCAGAGCACGGCGATCCGCGTATCCTCATGGATACCTGCGTCTACCTTGGTCTGCTCTATCAGACCCAGGGACGCTGGGCCGAGGCGCTGGCTGCCTACCAGCAGGCCAGCAGTTGGGCCACGCTGCTGCGCAACTGGCACACGCTGAGCCTGATCCACTACCGGCGCGGCAACGTGTACTCCCGTCAGGGCGATCCCGAAGCGGCGCTCGATGCCTACCGCGACGCGATCGAGGTGATCGAACAACTGCGCGGCGATACCGAGGACGAGACGGTCAAGATCGGTATCCTGGGCACCACGCAGCAGGTCTACGAGGCGATGGTCCTCCTTTGTCTGGCCTGCGACCGCCGCGCCGAGGCGTTTGCGTATGTCGAGCGCGCCCGCTCGCGCGCGTTTCTCGACACGCTGACGCGGAAATCGCCGGAGCTGTACGACGCCGTCGATCAGCCGATCGTGACGCTGGCCGAGATCCAGCGGCACCTGCCCGCCAGCGCGCTGCTGATCGAATACTTCACGACTGGCGTGATCCCGCGCGGCGAGCATCTGCTGAACAAGCTGCCTGCCGCAAACGTCCATCTCCGCGAGCATCTCACGCTACCGCCACAGGTGATCATCTTTGCAATCGCTCACGACCGGCTCGACGTGCAGTTTGCGGCGCTCGATCCGAATACGCTGCGTCCGCTGCCCAACGATCCGGGGCCGGGCCGTCGCCTGCTGCGTGGCCGCATGCTGCCGCTGCTCTATGAGCGGCTGATCGAGCCGGTCGCGCCGCTGATGCAGGGCCGCGATCTGCTCTATCTGATCCCGCATGGCCCGCTGCACTATGTTCCATTCCAGGCGCTGCGCTCAGCTTCGGGCAGCTACCTGCTGGACGAGGGCGGCCCGATGCTCGCGCGCGCGCCCAGCGCGACCGTGCTGCTGCGCAATTGTCTTTCGCGGCGTCGCAGCCGGGCCGAGCACCTGATCGCGCTGGGCTACAACGACACAGGCGATGCCGAGCTCCGCCATGCCGAGGCCGAGGCGCGCATGGTGGCGCATCTGATGGGCGGCGAGGCGTGGGCCGGGCCGCTGCCCAAGAGCCGCGCGCTGCTCACGCTGGGACCGCAGATCCGCTGGCTGCACTTCGCCGGTCATGCCGTCTTCAAGCCGCGCGATCCGCTTGCCTCTGAGCTGCGGCTTGGCCCCGACGATGCGCTCGACGCTCGAACGATCATCGGCGAGCTGGAGCTGGGCGCCGACCTGGTGACGCTGAGCGCGTGTACCAGCGGCCTGAGCCAGGTCGTCTCCGGCGACGAGCTGCTCGGCTTGCAGCGCGCGTTTCTCTACGCCGGCGTGCCGTCGGTGGTGTGTACGCTCTGGGAGGCCGAAGATCTGGTGACACGCTTTGTGATGGAGCGCTTCTACACCGACGTGCGACATGGTCGTCCGGTCGCGGCTGCGCTGCGCGATGCCCAGGTCTTTGTGCGCGAGCTTACCGGACGCGCTGCGGCGGCGATTGTGGAGCGCTGGCGTGCCGAGCCGACCGCCGACGACGTGACGCTGGATCAGGTGTTGCTGCTGCTTGCCGAGCAGCCCGACGCGCAGCTCTTCGCCGATCCGATGTACTGGGCACCCTTTATGCTGATCGGTCGTCCCTACTGATCCGTGGCCGCCGTCCTCTCCGCAGGCCCGCGCCGTCACGCGATCATGCGTCGGCGTCGGGCGTGATCTCGATCGTCAGATCCGGCAGCGCGGTCAGCGGCACCGCCTCGAAGGCGACGTAGCCGGCCTCGTCGGTAAGTCCCTGCCAGATCGCACCGCCCGCCCGCAGGACGACAAAGCTGGGCGCCTGATCGAGCGGCCCGCGATCCAGCGCTTCGACGTTGACCCGTACGAATCCGAAGCCAAGCGCCGCGTCGTCCGCCAGCACATCGACGCTCACCGCCAGATCCGGCAGCGGTCGTGGCTCAAGCGCATACGAGTACAGCAGTTGCCCGCGCGCAGCGCCGACCAGCGATGGCGGACGCAGCGAGTCGAGCAGCGCCTGGGAGAAGCCGATGATCAGCCGTCCAAGCTCGTCGAAGCGCCAGGGCGGCGTGCGTGCGGCCTGGACAGCGCGCGATGGGAGGAAGGAAAGATCGGGCTGCGGATACGCGGGCGCGGGCTCCAGTCCGCCAGTGTAGGTCGCAAGGATCACCTCCCGTAGCTCGTCAAGCTCTGCGCGACAGGTTTCACAGCCGCCTACATGCGCCGCGACATCGGGATAGGCCCTCTGGGGCTGTTGTCCGAGCGCTTCGGCTGTCACGTAGGCCGGGAGTCGCTCGCGTACATGATCGCACGTCGATTGGTGTCTCCCCGCGCCGTGAGCGTTGATGTCGCGGTTGCTCATCGCGTCACTTCCTTGTTGCAGGATAAAGGCAGACGATCGCTGCCGATCTTACACTTTTTTGAGATTATAGCGCGGATGTGTCGATCGGCTCGACCGCTAGCTATCGTCCGGCAAGATGCCAAGCTCCACGGCCAGCGCCCGCCAGCCGTGGTCGGCCTGGAGCCGTTTGATCGCTCGCGAGCGCAGCACATACACGCTGTTGACCGGCACGCCCAGATGCTGGCTGATCGTCTGGTCGTCCAGGCCGTCGAGGTACTTGAGCTGGAGCGCGGCGATCTGCTGACTGGCGCGAGGATGCGCTTGCAGAAACGTCCCCACCACCTGCCTGAAGCGGTCGCGCAGCTCTTCGACAATCAGCGCGGCGCTCAGCTCCGGCTGCCGCTGATCGGGCAGATACGCGCCCAGCGGCTCGTAGCCGTTGCCGACGGGCGCTTCCAGCGATTGCGGGCGCTGCTGCTCCTGGCGCTGGATCGAGCGCGCGGCGTCGCGCAGTTGTTGGTAGGCAAAGGCCAGGAACGTGCCGGGCTCGTGGCAGCGCGGGAACGCCAGAAAGACGCGCTCGATCGCAAGCTGCGCGACCTCGGCACAGTCGTTGGTGTATCGCCGCGCGCTGTCGTACAGGTAGTGGAACAGCTCGGTATAGCCCTGGTTCTGCCGCTCGGCTCCTTCCGCGCCGGAGCACGCCGCGTAGAGCGCTTTGCAGTAGATATGCGTCGCGGCACGCCGAGGATCGCTGGTGCCGTCGGCGGCGACGAACGCGACCGTCCGCCGCACAAACTCCGCCTCGTCGAGCAGTTGCCAGCCGTATCGTGCCCGCAGCATGCCGACCGCAGCTCGGCATTGCTGTTCAAGCACATCAAGATCCCGTTCCGTCTGTAGCATCAGTCTGTTCCTGATCGCGTGAGCGCTGGTGACATCATGGTGGTGAAGCGGTAGCCGCATCGGGCGAGGGAGTGAGGGGAGTGATGGGGCACTTGCTGTTCAGTATATGCTACGCTCGGTAAGAAATCAACCAGACGATCCGCCTGTTTGTCGTCTTCGTCGTATAGTGCTTAATGCAGAATCGGGGATCTTTTTTTGGGGAGTCTGCCAAACCCTGGCTCTATGGTTCAAGTCCACGGTCAGGGGGCGGGATCGACGATCAGGGGGCGGCGAGGAATAGGCACGGCGCTCCTCTTGTTCGCTTGTGCTTTGTTCTCTGTGAGGCGAAGGGAAGAAGCGAGGTGATGGGGGCACCGCCACACGACCGGCTGACGGCCCTTTGTTTCCTTGGTCCAGCGTCGTCTAGCCTCCGACTTCAAGCGAGGCTACCTGCTGGACACGGGCGAGCGGCAGCGCGGCCTCGCGCAGATGCTCACGCATAGCAACGCACAGGCTGTGGGCGATCACCAGATGCGCATCCTCGACCTGCTCGATCGAGTCGGAGGGCACGCGGATCGTGAGGTCCGCCAGCGAACGAAGCTGCCCGCCAGACCTGCCCGTCAGCGCCACGGTCGGCACGCCGACGACGCGCGCAGCTCTGGCTGCGGCCAGCACATTGGGCGAGTTGCCGCTGGCGCTGATCGCCAGCACCACGTCGTCGGGACGAATCAGCGCGACCAGCTGCTCGGCGAAGACCCGCTCGTAGCTCGTATCGTTGGCCCAGGCGGTCAGCAGCGGAATATTATCGTTGAGCGCGACGGCGCGAAAGGTCGGCTGTCCGTTGGTGCGGGTGCCCTTCGCCAGATCGCAGGCGAAGTGAGAGGCGGTCGCGGCGCTGCCGCCGTTGCCCAGGACGAAGATCGTGCCGCCGCGTCGCTGGCAATCGATCAGCACTTCCGCCGCCTGCTCCAAGAGCCCGTATGACATATTGCGCGTGACATCCGCCAGCTCGCGCCAGTAGCGTTCGATATGATCTCGCATAGGGTATCCTCTCCTCGCATGTCTCGTCCAGCCCTGGCTTGCAGCGACCTGAGTGGTTCAAGACACGTCTCGGCACGGCACTGGCGACCTGCACGGTGTTGGTATTGGTCTGGCACTCGGTACCGGACCATAACCTCAGTGCTGTCCAGATCGCCTGCTTCCTCGATCGGTCGAATCTCGCGCTACTCGCACGCGCCGTGATGACGTACGTTGCTCACATGTTACTGAAGGCAGCGGCCTGGCACATTAGGCACTTGCCCAAATAACATTTTCCTGGGCATGCGCATCGTTGTGCAGATGCATGACGTTTCTGGAGCAGATCGTGCCCGATCGGGAGCGTCGAGCCAGACGCAAGAAGCCCGCCACTATGCAGCGGCGGGCTTCTGTGGCCGACTCTTGGGCGAGGAGATTACCGGTTGATCACAGAGTTGTACAGGTTGATCGCACCGTCGCCGAAGTAGGGCGAGTAGATGCTGTTCGGATCGTTATTGTACTTGTAGCTGTTCACGCCGTTGACATAGTTGTTGTTGCCGGCGGAGTTATACGTGTAGAGGTAGATCCATGGACCACCGCTGGCGCCGCCGGTCATGTTGCAGCCCATGCCGTTCGTCGCGGGATTGAAGTTGAAATCCTGCCACGTGTAGTCCTGGCACCAGGCCATGCGCTGACCGTTGAACGGATACGCTGCCGGGTAGCCGAACGCGGTGATGTACAGGCCGCGCGGGCCGTTCGCCATCCAGCCCAGCCAGCCCAGCCAGGGGCCGATCGAGGTGCCGTTGTTCTGCCACAGCACGGCAGCGCCGATGTCGTAGGAGAAGCTGCGGTTGTAGATCCAGCCGTTGAGCGCCCACAGCTCACGGGCATACCACTGGCCGTAGGGGGCGTTGCCGTCCGCATAGGCCGGGACGAAGACCCAGTTGGAGTGCCAGCCGACAGATGGATCGTAGACGCAGTGCCCCGCCGTCCAGATGGCGTTGTTGCCCATGATCGAGCCGGAGCAGACGTAGTTCACGCCGTTGCTGGTGAAGAAGACCTTGCCGATCGTGCGGAACGGGAACTGTGAGTAGTAGGACGGGTCGAGAATGCCAGCCGAGTACTGCGCGGAGACATCGCCCGACGGCAGCGGATCGCTGCCTTTCTTGGCAGTCTTATCAATTTTGCTCAGACCGCCGGCCATCTTGACCTCAGGGCCGGTGCTCGACTGAACGGGATCGCCTGCCTGGGGCGCGCGTCCGACTTTCTCTGCCGGATACGGGATCGCGCTCAACATCTCTTCGCGGGTCCAGATCTTCTGCGCGGAGATCGCGATCTCGCCCGAAGAAGTCGCCACCTCTCCATTGCCACCCAGCGGCTTGCCGCCGTTGATCAGCGGGAAGGACTCGGCGGATGCCGAGGCGTTGAAGTTGCCGATGCCAGCGATCGCGATCAGCGCGACGATCAGAAACAGTTTGCGAATGTTGGTCCGAAGTGCCTTTACCATGGGTCCGCTTCCTTTCGATAGTGATACACACACGACGATCAGAATATATGGCCTACCAAAGGCAATGGATGGGATATGCAAGCTGGCGGATAGCCCGATTCAGTTGAGCACATCACCTCCTTGACCAAGCAGCGACAGGCGAGATCGACGGTATTCGCGATCCTAGAGAATTGTGCTGTCGCGCTTCTATCTGCCGGGACACCGATTACCTGTTGTGTCCTACAGCTCTCATACTTTGGTTGGTGGGGGTTTGGTTAAAATATAATTGAATAGTAAAAGATCGTCAATGGGGGAAATCCCTACCGGTACAAATGTACCAACCGATGGGGCGAGCCGAGAACCAGGGGAACAAGGAACGCAGCGAGACGAACACCTCGCCTGCCCAGCGAAGGTGGAGGGCTGCCTGAGCGCGGGGAGGGAGCCGGGGTGCGGGCCTGAGCTTGCAACTCCGAACCAATGTTTCCCGAACGTGCTCCTTGATGTTGGGCTAGGCGGTTACGTCCGGCAGCACAGCTGCAAGCGCCTCGACCAGCGCATCGATGTCGCTGGCGGTGGTGTAGCCCTGGACCGAAACCCGTAAGAACTGCCGCTGGTCCATGACCGCAACCGGCACCTCGACGCGGAACTCGTCGTAGAGGCGGCGCTGGAGGCGCTGGCCGTCGCAGGGCGGCAGGGTGAAGGCGGCCATCTGTGCGAACCACTCCGGCGCATCGGGCGTGCATGGCTCAAGGCCCAGCGCGGTGATACGCTGGCGGGCATAGCGCAGCAGCTCATGGCAACCGGCGCGCACGCTGCTCCAGTCATGCTCGCGCATAAACGTAATCGCGGTGGGCACCGAGAGATAGGCCGCCAGATCGCGCGTGCCCTGGTACTCCTGCTCGTCGATAAATCGCGACTCGCCGGGCATGGCGCTCTGCCAGCCCCAGCTCACAACCAGCGGCTCCAGGAGATGCTGCATGTCGCGGCGGGCGTAGAGCAGCGCAGAGCCTTTAGGTGCCATCATCCACTTGTGACAGTTGCCGCTGTAGAAATCGGCGTCAAGCGTCCGCAGGTTCAGGTCGATCTGCCCCGGCGCGTGCGCTCCATCTACAACCGTGATGATGCCTGCGGCGCGTGCCCGGCGGATCAGCGGCGCGATCGGAAAGATCAGCGCGGTTGGCGATGTGATATGGCTGATGAAGAGCACCCGCGTGCGCTCGGTGACTCCCGACCAGATTGTCTCGATCACGTCGTCGTCGGCGGTTATGGGCAGCGGGACGGGCTGCCGGATATAGCGCGCGCCGCGCTGCTGGCACACGAAGCGCCAGGTGCGATCCAGCGCGCCGTACTCGTGATCGGTGGCGAGGATCTCGTCGCCGGGGCCGAGCGGCAGCGAGCGCGCTACGACGTTCAATCCCGTGGTGGCGTTGGGCACGAACACAAGATCCTGTGCGTCCGCGCCGACGAACGCGCCCAGGGCCGTGCGCGCGTCGTGCATGAGCTGCGTAAAGCGCCGCCCGATAAACTCCACCGGCTGGCGCTCCAGCTCCAACTGCCACGCCTGGTAGGTTTCAAAGACCGGCCTGGGACAGGCACCGAACGAGCCGTGGTTGAGAAAGACGACATCGGGCCGCAGGAGAAAGAGCGAGCGCAGCCGATCCGGGCGGTGCGTGAGGGGTGGCAACGTCAAGGTCATCGGTCAACTCCCATGCGAGGCAGATCACATGTCTTAAGCGGTCGGGCCGCCACATGCTGGATATGAGCCTGCGGCAGCAAGGTAGGCTTCGCCTCTGCCGGAGGCCCCTTGAGGCAACCGCGTACCTCCTGGAGCATGCATGGCGCGGTATCTACACATCGTACCATGTGACAGAATCGTTGAAAAATGGTATAGCGCTCCGGCGCAGAATGATCTACAATAGCATAGTACGCCGAGGGAGCGTATGATAATCCACGATGTGCGGCACTCCTGTGTACCTCACAGCTCTTGAACACCAATCTGTTGTATGAACCATGATGTTTGTTCGTGTAAGGCCTGCTGTACCAGCGACCTGCTATCGCCGTGCTGTGAAACAACGCGGCGGCAATGCGCTGTCTGTGTTTCAGGCTGGCGCGATGCGTGTGGGCGCGTACGGGCCGATTGGGTTCATGGCAGCGCCGAGGCCACCAGGAGGGGCCAAGCCATGCTTACTACTCACCAAGGACATGAATGATGACCACACTGGCAAGTCCTTCGATCCTCATTTCGCCCTACGGCGGAACGCTCGTCGATCTCCTTGTTCCGTCCGATCAGCTTGCGGAGATCAAAGCATACGCCAACCAGCTTGAGTCGATCCAGATCTCGGAGCGATCAGCGTGCGACCTTGAGTTGCTGGCAACCGGCGCGTTCTCGCCGCTGGATCGGTTTATGGGCCAGGCCGACTATCAATCGGTGCTGGATAACATGCGGCTGGCGAACGGCGCGATCTTCCCGATCCCGATCACGCTGCCGGTCGACGAGAATCATCATCTGCGCATCGGGCAGGACGTGGCGCTGCGCGACTCGAAGCAAAATCTGCTGGCGGTCATGACGATCGAAGAGATCTATGCCTGGGATCGCGATGAAACCGCCGAAAAAGTCTTCGGCACGCTCGACGTGCGGCATCCGCTGGTAGCCGAGATGCATCGCTGGGGGCCGCTGCATGTGTCGGGCCGTATCCAGGTGCTGGCGCTGCCGCAGCGCTACGATTTTCAAGATCTGCGCCAGACGCCCGCGCAGGTCCGCGCTCGTCTGGAGGCCGATGGACATACCAATGTGGTGGCGTTTCAGACGCGCAACCCGCTGCATCGCGTCCACGAGGAGCTGACCAAGCGCGCCGTGCAGCAGGTCGACGGCACGCTGCTGCTGCATCCGGTCGTCGGCATGACCAAGCCGGGCGATGTCGATCACTACACGCGGGTGCGGACCTATAAGGCGCTGGCCCGCAACTACTACGATCAGGGGCGGATCGTGCTGGCGCTGACGCCGCTGGCGATGCGCATGGCCGGGCCGCGCGAGGCGGTGTGGCACGCGCTGATTCGCCGCAACTACGGCGCGCGCTATCTGATCGTTGGCCGCGACCACGCCAGCCCGGGCAAGGACTCGCAGGGCAGGCCGTTCTACGGCCCCTACGATGCGCAGGTGGTGGTGCAGCAGTACAGCGCAGAGCTTGGTGTGACGATGCTGCCGTCGCAGGAGCTGGTCTATCTGCCAGACGAGGATCGCTACGAGGAAGTGACGAATATCCCCAGCGATACTCGTACCGCGTCGATCTCCGGCACGCAGGTGCGCGAGGAGTACCTCAATCGCGGCAAGCCGCTGCCGGCCTGGTTTACGCGGCCCGAAGTCGCCACGATTCTGTCTGAGGTTCACCCGCCGCGTCATCGTCAGGGCGTGTGCCTGTGGTTTACCGGCCTCAGCGGGGCGGGCAAATCGACGACCGCCGACATCCTGACGGTGCTGCTGCTTGAGCGCGGGCGACAGGTGACGGTGCTCGACGGCGATGTCGTGCGCACGCATCTCAGCAAGGGCCTGGGCTTTAACCGCGACGACCGCGACACAAACGTGCGGCGGATCGGCTTTGTGGCGGCTGAGATCGCCCGTCACGGCGGCATCGCGATCTGCGCGGCGGTCAGCCCCTACCGCGCCGCGCGCAACGACGTGCGCCAGATGGTCGGCAGCGATCAGTTCGTCGAGATCTTCGTGGATACGCCGCTTGAGGTCTGCGAGGAGCGCGATACCAAGGGCATGTATGCCAAGGCGCGGCGCGGCGAGATCAAGGAGTTTACCGGCATCGACGATCCGTACGAGCCGCCGCTCCAGCCGGAGATCGTTCTGGAGACGGTGCGCTGCACGCCGGAGCAAAACGCGCGCGATGTGCTCCAGTACCTGATCGACCAGGGCTTTGTGCAGGAGTTTTAGCCAGCGCGGGCAGCTTGCAGGGTGGCGATCGATCGCTTCGATCGGCGTCTCACGGGCACGCACAAGGGCTGACGGAGCAAGCTTGATCGGCTGCCCGTCAGCCCTTGATTCTGGGCGCGTGCCGTCAGGCAGGCTCCCACACCGGCTCGCCGCGCAAAATCTGATGGATCTGGCGCACGAAGCGCGAGCGCTCAATCGGCTTGCCGATAAAGCCGTCGAAGCCTTCCCGCCGCGCGCGGGCCAGCGTCTCCGGCAGGCAGTTGGCCGTCAGCGCCACGATCCGGGGACAGGGCTGGTTCGTCGCGTCGAAGAATTCGTGCAGATGTTGCAGGACCTTGAAACCGTCTTCGTGGGGCAGCGCCAGATCGAGCAAGATCAGGTCGGGCTTGCTGTCGGGATGATCGGCAAGAAACTTCAGCAGTTGGCGGCCAGAGGCGCGCGCGTTACAGTAGCCCACGCCGACATCGCCACGCAAAATATCGCTGAAGACAAACAGGTTATCGGGATTATCCTCAACCAGTAAGACCGAAACATTCCGTGGATCGAGCATCCGGATCGCCATGATATATCCTTCCTCTTCCTGCGCCTGGAGCCGTACGCCACTGGTGCTTGACGGATACGCAGATCGTCGCAACGATCGAGCGGATCGCGGCTGGTTCTCAGCCGCAGTGCCAATCGTGGGCACAGCCAGCTACTATAGGTGTCGTCGGATAGATCTATCCAGAACGAAATAGGGGGGGTGATCGACGGTACTCTGTTGTGAGGGGACGCCGCTCATTATACCAGCTATCCGCTCACGCACGAGTGGTACTCCTTGGTGACAACCGTCTAGCCACACGGTCGAGTCGAGTACTATATACATAACGTGGAGCATCTTAGCGCCTCCGCGATTGGCGGGAAGGTTGGCAACGAGCGGAGGCTGCGGTAGCTGTATTATACTACGCCGCGTGGCCTTGCGCACATCGCGCGCTTGCAACAATCTCGGCTCGCGGCGCTGATCTTGGGCCGCTTCAGGGTCGAGCGTAGCAGGTATCTGGCACATCGATTGCTAGAGGCGTATGCTAATACATCTATTGCCTGGAGCGTACACATGGGAGAGCTATTCACTGCCGATGCTTTGATCGGGCTGCTCACGCTGACAGCCCTCGAAATCGTCTTAGGCGTCGACAACGTGATCTTCATCTCGATCCTGGCCGCAAAGCTGCCGCATGAGCAGCAGGCGCGCGCCCGTACGGTGGGCCTGGCGCTGGCGCTGATCACCCGCATCTTGCTGCTGCTATCGATCTCATGGATCGCGGGGCTGACCGAGGAGCTGTTTCCGATTTTTGGGCGCGGCGTCTCCGGGCGGGATCTGATCCTCCTGGGCGGCGGGCTGTTCCTGGTAGGGAAGGCAACCTACGAGATCCACGAGAAGCTGGAGGGCGAGTCCGGCCACTCAGAGGCCCGCGTCGGGCCGTCGTTTACGGCGGTGATTGTCCAGATTCTGCTGCTGGATATTGTCTTTTCGCTCGACTCGGTCATTACCGCCGTGGGGATGGTCAATCAAATCCCGATTATGGTCGCGGCGGTAGTGATCGCGGTGGGCGTGATGCTCGTCTCGGCGGGGGCGATCAGCGCCTTCGTCAATCGTCATCCGACGGTCAAAATGCTGGCCTTGGCGTTTCTCCTGCTGATCGGGGTCAATTTGATCGCAGAGGGCTTTCACCAGGAGATTCCCAAGGGCTATATCTATTTCGCGATGGCCTTCTCGGTCTTTGTCGAGCTGCTCAATATGCAGTTGCGCAAGAAGAGCACAAGCCAGCATCCAGTCGAGCTACGCGCCGGGTATGTGGCGGATGAGCACGAGCTAGACGGCGATGCCACGCTGCGTCCTGGCGCGAAAACGCCTGCGCGCTAGGGGTTGCACGCGAGCCGGATTGCTGCGACGGGGACCAGGCAACAAACGAACAGCGGCTTGAACCGCTTGCTCGCTTGTGCGCCTGTTCCCCTGTTCTTTCGTTGGTTCCTTCCAAGCAGGCGCTTTAATTCTGCGCTCGGTCGGTCTGTAAGAGATTGGTTATATCTTGGAAAGGCGGACGTTAGTACTATCGGTCATCATGAACAACAACGCTTCATTGACTGTTGAAGGAGGTTGAGGTTTATGATCGGTCGAATGCTACGACACCTGCTGATCCCCCTCATGCTGATCGCGTCGGTGCTGGTTGCCGCGCCGGAAAGCACAGACGCCGCCGCACGCAGCTTTGGCATGCTCTATCACGATGGGACGATCGTTCGTACGTTTGCGGTGTCCGCGCCGCTGCCGCATGGTGGCAGCGATCCTTTGTTTGTTGTCACCAACGGTGTCGATGAGCAATTGGGCATTACGCAATTCGCTCCGGGCGATCCGGGCTTTAGCGGCGGCGACTGGGCGGTCTACCTCGTGACGTTTACCGGAACGCCGTACCTGCTGACGTCTGACGAGGCGGTGATGGCGGCGCTGCAACGCGGAGATGTGACGGTGACACGTGATCCCGCGCGTGATTTCCGCTGTCCGGTACAGCCCTAAAGCGTGTCCTGCTTCTCGCGCCAGGGACGGCGGGGCCACTAGTCGCGACTTGTGGCCCCGCCCGCTGATCCGCCAGGATCTCCTGGGCAGCGCGGCGTGCTGGTCGATGGCCTACTGCTTCTGACGTAGAGCCGCGTAGTGCTGAAGCTCGTACAGCGCTTTTTCGTAGCGCGCGAGGTACTCGACCGTCGTCACCAGATCGAAGGGCGTCGGCACGAAGATCAGCGTGGTGCTCGCGCCATGATCCCAGAGCACCAGCGCGTAGATGTTGCGCTCGATGCCGTGGATCGTCAGGTAGACCTCCTGCTGGTTGGCCGGGCGGCAGACGACGCAGTGCGAGCCTGGCTGGAGGGTGCTGCTCGTATCGTAGGGCTCGAAGCCGAAGCTTTGAGCAACTTCGGCGTAGCTTCCGCCGACAGCCGGGAGATCGCATCTGGTTATATGACCGTTGGTAGACAAAAAGGCGTTCATGCTCTGCTCCTATGCCATGTGCTGCGGTGCTCCGCGCTCTTCCGCACGCCGTGCCGCGCTCACGTATCGGTAAGGATCATACCAGCATTCGCGCCGGAGCTGCCGCGATCGGGGCTGGCTTGCCGTCGAGCATCGCCTCTGCTACACTCGCGGCCATGAGGTGACAGATGCCTGAGCTTGCCGACGCAACGATCGCTGCCGTCGATGACTACTGGGCGTCGTTTTTCGGCTGTGCGCCGACGATCTTCGCTACCTCCGCGACGACGGTGGTGCCGCATGTTGGCCTGGGCGATTATCGTGGGCTCTGGCTGTTTCGGCGGCGAGCGACGCTGATCGTCTCGGTTCCGCCGGGCCGTCTGGAGCATGATCGGGCGCTGTTCGGCACTGCACCTACCACGCTCTTTGACGATCTGCCCGCCATCCGCGCCTGCATCGAAGCGCCGATCGAGCGGGTGCTCGGCCCGGCGTTCGTCGGCTACGCCGATGCGATGACCTTCCGGCCCGTCTCACGCCCGGAGGCGCGCCTGCTCACGACGAGCGATTGGGCAGCCTTCGAGTTCCTGCGACAGTCGTGCCCGGCGCTGGACTGGGAGCACGGCGGCACCAAGCTGGGAGCGCAGCCGGTCGCCGGGTGCTTTGCTGGCGCTCTGCTTGCCTCGGTCGCCGGGTACGAGCGCTGGGGCGAGCGGATCGCGCATATCGCGGTGGTCACGCATCCTGGGTATCGCGGCCACGGCTACGGCAGGGCCGTCGTGAGCGCGCTCTCGCGGGTGGCGCTAGAGCAGGGATTGATCCCGCAGTACCGCACGCTGATGAGCAACAGCCCGTCGCTGGCGGTGGGGGCAGCGCTGGGCTTCTTGCCCTACGCCGAGAGCATCGCGGTGCGGCTGGCAGTGTAGGTTGTGGTTGGGCATCTCCACCGAGGCCGATGCCAAGCGCTGGTACGCGATGTACAAGCATAGCCCGTTTCATCCGCTGCCCTCGAATACGAGCGCGTAGCACAGCCGCTCGTTTTGGGCTATACTGCCTGGCCTGGCCGTTCGATCGGGCCACACGCCGCGAAAGGGGGTGATCCATCATGATGACGTTCACTGTTCTCGACAACCAGGACCATGTCACGAACCGCAAGGAGAATCATGATGCGTATCCGCCCCATCAATGTCGACGAGATCGCGGCGTTTTCCGCGCTTACATCCAGCCCTGAGCACAGCGCCACCATTCGCGCCGATACCGATGTCGCGAATCTGCCGATGGCGAGTGCGTTTCGTCGGGCGGGCTACGCGCACTTCGCGACGCGCCGCGAGTATGCGTTGCGCCCCACCGTCTAGGGCAAACGACCGGAGATCAGCACGAGGCAGCGGCGCTCAGTCGTCGCTGCCTCGTCGTTTGCACGATCACTCCTGCTACGCGCGTCCGGCTCTTAGATGCCGATCCAGAAACCGCACGATCGCCGGATAGGCCGCCAGCTTGTTCTTCAGCTTGACGATGCCGTGACCCTCGTCGTCGAAGACCAGAAACTCCACCGGAACATCACGCTCCCTGAGCCGGGCGACCACCTGCTCGGCCTCGCTCAGCGGCACGCGCGGATCGTTCGCGCCGTGCAGCACCATCAGCGGCGCGCGGATCTGGTCGAGATGGTTGATCGGCGCGATGCTCTCCAGAAACTCGCGATCGTGCTCCAGGCTGCCGTACTCCGCCTCGCGATGGGCGCGGCGGTAGCCGCTGGTGTTTTCCAGAAACGTCACGAAGTTGCTCGGCCCCACCAGATCGACGCCTGCCGCCCAGAGGTCGGGGTAGGTCGTGAGCGCGGCCAGCACCATAAAGCCGCCATAGCTGCCGCCATACACCGCGATCCGCTGCGGGTCGATCTCCGGCTGCGCACGCAGCCAGTGCGCGGCGTGCGCCAGATCTGCGACCGAATCCATGCGCCTGCGCACGTCGTCCAGGTGGCTGTACGTCTTGCCGTAGCCCGTCGAGCCGCGTACGTTGGGCGCGAGCACGGCGTAGCCGTGGTGCAAGAAGTACTGAACCAGGAAGTGGAAGTAGGGTACGAACTGCGACTCCGGCCCGCCGTGGACCACTACCACGACTGGCAGCCGCGTCTCCGGCGCGAGCCTCGGCTTATAGAACCAGGCCGGAATCTGTCGCTCGTCGAAGGCTGGGTAGTGGATCAGCTCCGGCGCGGCGAACGAGTCGAGCGGCAGGCCGCCATGCGACGAGCGCGTGATCTGCCGTAGCGTGTCGTCTGCCAGATCCCACAGATACACGTCCGAGGTGCGGGTGGCGCTGGTGTACGAGAAGGCAAGGTAGCGCCCGTCGTCGCTGAACGCGATCCGCTCGTCGTAGTAGCCCACAACACCAGGAGCCGATCCAAGCTGCGGCGCAGAACGCCGACTACCGCTTTCGAGATCGAGCATGTGGAGCGTGCAGTTGCCGTCTTCGTTGACGACATAGGCTAAAGCGCGGCCATCCGGCGACAGGTCGATCTCCTCGATGTCCCAGTCGACCGTGAGCACCGGCGTGAGCTTCAGCGTAACCAGGTCGAGCCGCGCGACGTACAGAAAATCGGAGCCGAGATCGGTGGTCAGGTAGAGCGCGCGTCCGTCGGGGGTGTAGCACACATCGTTGAAGCGCGCGTCCTCGCCGCCCGGCGTGATGCGGCGAGCGGTGCCGCTCGCCAGATCGATCTCAAAAAGATCGTGACGCGCGCCGCTTGATGTCCGCGTCACAACCGCGTGGCGTCCGTCGGGCGCGCACCTCTGGCGGGCCAGCGCGCCCGGCTGATCGTGCTGCCAGACCATCTGCGCATGGCCGTCGAGCGGCTGCACATAGAGATCGAAGAACGTCGGGTGGCGGCGATTGGCGGCAAACATGATCCTCGTGCCGTCCGCCGACCACTCGCCAAACAGATGCATCGCCTGCTCGTAGCCCTCGGTCAGCGACCGCTCCTCGCCGGTGCCGGGATCGAGCAGGTACATCTGCGCGTTCTCGTTGCCGCCCACATCGCGGGTGAAGATCAGCCGCCGATCGCCAGCGACCGGCGAGCACCACACGCCCATCACGCGATCGGTGCCGAACGTAAGCTGCTCCGGCCACGCCACAAGCGCCGCCTCCGACTCCAGGGACGCGCCCCAGACCTGCGGCATATCGGTGATGTTGGCAAGAAACGCAATCCTGCGACCATCGGCGGCGAGGCTGGGCCAGTACGCCTGACGCACATTCAGGTAACGATCGATGGTAAATGCCATGCTTCCTCCCTCTACAGATGATCGTTTACCGCCACAGCGTACCACACGTTGCGCGATCCGACCGTATTCCACACAGGCCGTATCGAGCGGAGGCGCACGTGAGGCCATACGGGACGATCCCGACGTAAATAGCCTGGTCCTACAAGCGCGGCAGGTACCGTGCTCCCACAAACCGATCCACCGGTCCTGGTATGTGAGTGGGACGTTTTGACAGGTTGTTGCGCCGCCGACTCCTTGCTATCATAGCCGTATCCGCTACTGGATGGCACTCGACCGACTGGGGGGTGGGCCGAGCACCACACAGTAGCGGTATTTTTGTACCTATACGCTGCATATGCCAGGCCCTATCCAGGGACAGATGCGCTTTAATCTGGGAAGATACCGCGTCCGTGAGTAGCTGGTCAGAAATACAGAGTAGCCCTTGCCGATCTGGACGACGTGTTATGACCGAACCATGTCATACCGTCAACGTGCCGCAACGCCTGACGAGGCTCCAGCTACGCGCCCCGGCAGTGGCCCAACTGCTCCATCCGGCAGCCAAACGCCCCTGGAGTTGCAGGTGCGATCGTGGACGCTCCACGAGCGTCGATCGCTCCGCACGCGACATCAAACCCCACGACCCTCACGCTGTACCCGTTCATCCCATGAAAGGGGTTGCCTATGAGTCCTCGGATTGTCGTGCTGGATCACGACCAGACACTCCATGACCAATACCGCTCACTGCTGGAGCGCGAAGGATACGACGTGCTGCTGTATCCCTCGCTCCCAGATCCTCGGACGGTGCTGCTTGCCCGTCCATCTCTGATCCTGCTTGATTATTTTATGGGCAGCACCTCCTACGGCTGGATCTGGC